>JAOUDB010000002.1 GCA_029859485.1 Desulfuromonadales bacterium
CAAACAATCGCGTGGTGTCGCCAAGAACAGCTATCATATGCAAGGCAAGGCGGTTGATTTGCGGCTTCCAGGAGTTTCTCTCAAAACCGTTCGTAAAGCAGCTCTCGATCTGAAGATGGGCGGTGTCGGTTATTACCCGCAGTCAGCTTTCGTACATATCGATTCTGGTAGGGTTCGGAGCTGGTAGGGTTCGGATGTTGTAGAAACGAAATCAAAATGGGAATCTGAGTAAATAATGGGAATTGTCCCATAACGAATTTTAGTCATGCTAAAAGCCTTCCGTAATGGAAGGCTTTTTTGTTTTATCGTCGGCTAACTTAAATAAGTTAGCTGTCTCATAATGGTTGGTACTAAAAAAGGGAGGTTTACAGGGTGTTTCCCTGAACACCCCAAAGCAATGTAAGAATATAAATAGGAATAACCTACAAAATGATGGCCACCTGGGTCTGCCCGGTTGGCCATTTACTATTTATCAGTGTCAGTAGCCCTTTTGCCTTTCTGCCAATACCACACCATTAAAGTAAGCTGAGACAATAAAATAAGAGACCCTACCTTCACTCATTAAAGTGGACGGACTGTTGCGAGTTTTTGTCGAAGGTAATCATCTCCTCCTCAATTTATCCCTTCTTTTAGGGGATATTTTTCGATAAGTAATCTGGTTTAATTACATTACGAATTTCTTCAACCTTCATCAAGCCTAACAGGGTTCGATAAACATTAAGTATTCAACAGGAGGTCTCAAAATGAAGGTCAAAAACTTTTTGCGATGCATCATCCCGAGCAGTTTAAGTCTTTTGCTCTGTGTATGTCTTGTCGCATTCTCGGTGGCAATAACCCCGCTCGAAGTTGCGGCCGAGGAGACCAAGGCTGACCTGGGTGAAGCTGCGACTAACCCGGTCTCGAACCTGATCCAGTTTCGCCTGCAGAACGCATACAACCCCAGCGTCTACAACGCAGACGGTTATAGCAATGCGTTTCTTGTTCAGACGGTTGTGCCCTTTTCCTCTCTGGCGGAAAAGTTCGACAGTCTGAAGGGTATCGTCACTCGCACCACCTTGCCATTTGTGTCCACCCCGGATCTTGATGACGTCGGCCGCCAGCATGGCTTCGGCGATACCAACTTCCTCGCCTTTGCTGTTCCCAAGGCAGCCCCAAAAAATACCGTATGGGGCGTCGGCCCGGCGCTTAACATCCCCACCGGGGGCACTGACCGGTTCACTGGGTCGGGCTCCTGGCAGGGCGGGCCCGCAGCGGTGGCCATGGTCACGCCCATTAAGGGCCTGCAGGTGGGCGCCCTGGCGTTTCACGTCTGGGATTTCCATAAATTCCGCAGTGACGCGAACGACGTCAGTACAACGTCCATACAGCCCATCCTCACCAAGCACTTCGACAAAGGCTGGTACGTTTCCCTGCCCGACACGCCGCAGAGCTATAACTGGCAGACTGAAAACTGGACCCTGAACCTCGGTGGCGTACTTGGCCGGGTTTTCCCGGTTGGTGGCCAGCCCATGCAGATCTTCGGTGGCGTCTACTACAACCCGGAAGACAACGATGTGCCTGCGGGGGAATGGACGTTCAAGTTCCAGATCGGCTGGTTGTTCCCACAATAAATGATGATGGAGGCTACAATGAGAAACTTGCTAAGCATTCTTCAGGTCCTGCTACTCGCGCTGCTCGTCGGTTGCAGTACGGCACCTTTAACGCCGACCCAAGATGGTCTCATGCCGTCCGGTTCATTTGCGGTAAGGGAGTCTCAGGCCCTGCGGCTCGCGGTCGGTAATGCGGGTGAAGGCACACTAATGTTCCAGGGTTGGCAGTACCCTTTCATATTAGAAAATGCGAAAGTGGATATCGACGGCAACAACCCAGTGGAAATAATAGGTTCAGTCTTCAATTTGCAGAAGACAGAAGATTTTGAAGGCAAATACACGCTGACAAAGGCCGATATCGAAACCGGAGAAGGAATCAGCGGATTAGAGGCAAAGAATGAAAACGGCGTGGTCATTCACGTTAGTACTCTGGGCCACGATGTTGCGATAGACGCCGAAGCGACGGGCTTGGAGATCACCCTCAAATAGGGGAAAACCGGAATGCGGGCCGCCATGCGCCTGGTTCGGAGGAGAAAAGCCATGTTGACAAAGAAAGCTATAAAACTCACATTGTTCGCTGGTTTCGTCGCGACATTGCTGGCGATACCGGTGTACGCTCAGGAATCCGCTATTGGACTGCCACCGAGTGAAAGCGACCAGGCAAAGGTCGATAAGGCTCTCGGCCAGGGGTCTTATTCTCCTTATGCCGACTTGAAATACCCTCTGAAACCACTCTTTGGTGACACCCACCTGCACACAGGCTTCTCGATGGACGCCGGGGTGTGGGGTTGTCGACTCAGGCCGAGAGACGCCTACCGTTTTGCCCGTGGTGAGCAGATTACGGCCTCTTCCGGGCAGCCGGCGAAACTTGCGCGGCCCCTTGATTTCCTGGTTGTCGCTGACCACTCAGACAACATGGGCTTTGCCACCGACCTTTTGGCGGGCTCTTCTGCGCTGCTTGCCGAACCTAAGGGGCGTGAATGGTATGACTTGATCAATAAAGGCGAGGGGGGCAAGGCGGCACTGGACATGATCAATCTGTTCTCCCAGGGCAATTTTCCGAAAAAACTTCTCTATGCACCTGGCACGCGGCCATATCGTGACGCCTGGCAGGAGACGATCGACGCTGCCGAGGAATACAACGAACCGGGTCGTTTCACTGCCCTGATCGGCTATGAGTGGACCTCGCTGGTGAAGGGCGCCAACATGCACCGGAACGTGATCCTCCGCGACGACGGTGACCGTGCGAAGCAGATCATCCCGTTTACCCTCATGCCTCCCGGCAGCGCCAACCCGGTCGACTTGTGGAAATGGATGGAAACCTACGAAAAGAAGACTGGCGGCAGCGTGCTGGCCATAGCGCATAACGGCAACCTGTCCAACGGCATCATGTTCCCGGTCGAGAAGGCTTTCACAGGTAAGAAGGTCGACAAGAGCTATGTTGAGCAACGGGCGAAGTGGGAACGCCTCTACGAGGTCACCCAGACCAAGGGTACGGGGGAAACGCATCCATACCTGTCGCCCAATGACGAATTCGCCGACTTCGAGATTTGGGACAAGGGCAATCTCGATGCAAGTCAGGTCAAGAAAAAAGAGATGCTCGAGTACGAGTATGCTCGTTCAGCGTACAAAAACGGCCTACAGCTCGAAGCCAAGCTCGGCACCAACCCCTACAAGTTCGGCCTGGTCGGCAGCAGCGACTCCCACACCGGTCTGGCAGCCATGGAAGAGGAGAACTTCTTCGGCAAGACGACCCCTCAGGAACCGAGTGCGGAGCGCATGACCGAGACCTTCATGGATAACAAGAAGAGCGGTGTGAAGATCATGGACTGGGAAGTCGGTTCATCCGGCTATGCCGCCGTGTGGGCCGAGAACAACACCCGCACCGCGATTTGGGATGCCATGCACCGCAGGGAGACCTACGCCACCACCGGAACCCGCATGACGGTTCGTTTTTTTGGTGGTTGGGATTTCAGTAATGACGACGCCAATTCCCGCAGCCCGGCCGAGATTGGCTATGCCAAGGGTGTCCCCATGGGCGGTGACATGCGCAAGGCTCCCGAGGGTAAGGCGCCTTCTTTTTTGGTCGCAGCTCTCAAGGACTCGATCGGTGCCAACTTAGACCGCATCCAGATCGTCAAAGGTTGGATGGATGCCAAGGGCAAGCTGCATGAAAAAGTTTTTGACGTGGCCTGGGGCGGTGACCGTCAACCCGACGCCAACGGCAAGCTCCCGTCCGTCGGCAGCACTGTCGATATTGAGAATGCCACCTGGACCAACACCATCGGGTCAGGCGAACTGATCGCGGTCTGGGAAGATCCGGATTTTGATGCGAAGGAGAGCGCTTTCTATTACGCCCGCGTGATCGAGATCCCGACCCCGCGATGGACCGCTTACGATGCCAAGCGTTTCGGGCTCAAGCCGCCACCCGGGACCAGGATGACCGTCACCGAACGCGCTTACACAAGCCCGATCTGGTACACGCCTTCGAAGTAAGCTGTCAAGCACAATACTTTTGCAGGAAAAGGAGAAATAGACAGATGAATATCATCAAGCTAGCTGCAGTTGTTGCCTTTGCCAGCATCCTGTTGCCTTCGATGTCGTTTGCAGTGGAGTATCATCATGGTTCTGATGCCGTCGAGAAGAAAATCAGCGTCAAGGAGTTTTCTCCGTACGTGGGCCGTTCCTACCCGACACAGGTTTACTGGGGTGACCAGCACCTCCACACCGAAATCTCCGTCGATGCGGGAACCATGGTCCGGCTGGGTCAGGAGGACGCCTATCGCTTCGCTCGCGGCGAGGAAGTGACCTCGACCACCGGAGTCAAGGCCAAGCTTTCCAGACCCCTGGATTGGCTGGTGATCTCTGACCATGCCGAGATGTACGGCCTGATGCCGAAACTGTTGAAGGGTGACCCGAACCTGCTGAAAAACAAGGTGGCCAAAAAATGGTATGACGCCCTGAAGAGTGGCGACAAGAAGACGCAGTTCGCCACCCTCATGGAGATTGTCGGCGCGCTAAACAAGAAGGATCCGCCGTTCGACACAATCAAGATCACCAAAAATGCCTGGAAGGAATACACCGCATTGGCCGACAGGTACAACGAGCCGGGGCGCTTCTCGGCCATCATCGGCTATGAATACACGTCTCGCGGCGGGTACAACCTGCATCGCAACGTGCTCTTCCGCGGTGACGCCTCCGTGGCCAACCAGACTTTGCCGTTCTCCCAGTTTGACAGCCAAAATCCTGAAGACCTCTGGAAAGCGCTGGACCAATTCGAGCAGAAGACCGGGGCCGACGTGCTGGCCATTCCGCACAACGGAAACCTCTCGAACGGCTTGATGTTCTCTGTCGAAACCAACGATGGCAAACCCTACAGCAAAGAACTTGCAGCGCTGCGGGCGAAGATGGAGCCCCTTGTCGAAGTGACCCAGATCAAGGGTGACGGTGAATCGCACCCATTCCTCTCACCGAACGACGAGTTCGCCGATTACGAGACCTGGGACGATGCCAACCTGGACGGCACAGAGATCAAGAAACAGGAGATGCTGCAGTACGAATATGCGCGGTCCGCGCTAAAAATCGGCTTGCAGATGGAAGAAAAGCTCGGTGTAAACCCCTTCAAATTTGGCATGGCCTCTGGCACCGACGGTCACACGGCACTCACCGCCGTTGAAGAAAACAACTTCTTCGGCAAGCATCCCGGTGTCGAACCGGACCCAAAGCGCTGGGAGCATGTCGTGATCAAGTCCTCCCTGGATGACAAACTCACCACCCTCGGCTGGCAGCAGGCGGCCGGTGGCTATACCGGCGTCTGGGCGACCGAGAATACCCGTGAGGCGATCTTCGATGCGATGATTCGCAAAGAAACCTACGCCACCACCGGTCCGCGCATGCGGGTGCGTCTGTTCGGCGGGTGGGAGTTCACCGAAGAGGATTCGCAATCCCGTATGCCGGCACGAATCGGCTATGACAAGGGCGTCCCGATGGGCGGCGACCTGTATGACGCCCCCAAAGGCAAAGCGCCGACATTCCTCGTCGCAGCGGTCAAAGACCCTTACAGCGGCAATCTCGACCGCATCCAGATCATCAAGGGGTGGTTGGACAAAAAAGGCGAAACCCATGAGAAGGTTTATGACGTGGCCTGGTCCGGTGATCGCAAGCCTGGTAAGGACGGCAAGCTGCCGGCCGTCGGTAATACCGTTGACGTGAAGAAGGCCACTTGGACCAATTCGATCGGCGCACCTGAACTCGTTACAACCTGGGAAGACCCAGACTTCGACCCGAAGGAGAAGGCCTTCTACTACGCCCGGGTGATCGAGATTCCGACCCCGCGCTGGACGGCTTATGAAGCCAAGCGTTACGGTGTCGAGATGCCGGAGAACGTGCCGATGATCACCAATGAACGCGCTTATACCAGCCCGATCTGGTACAACCCCGAGGGATGATTGGTGAAACAATGAACTACCTCAAGATCCTCCTGAAGGAGCCGCTGGTGCATTTTCTGCTGATCGGCGCAGGGCTCTTTCTGATCTATAGCTTCAGCGATGGACCGGCGAACGACAATGCGAAGCGCATTGTCGTCTCGTCCGGCCAGGTTGAACAGATGGTCTCCAGGTTCACCCAGACCTGGATGCGCTCGCCCCTGGATGAGGAGTTTGACGGCCTGATCGAGAACTACGTGCGCGACGAGATCTTCTATCGAGAAGCCGTCGCCATGAGCCTGGACCGGAACGATCAGACGATCAAACAAAGGCTGCGCATGAAGCTGGAGTTTTTGCTCGAAGATTTAAGCTCGGTCAGCGAAATCAGCGACCAGGAGCTGACTGAATTCCTGGCGCGGCACCCAGAGAAGTTCATGGTGGAGCCGCGGGTCTCTTTCCGGCAGGTTTATCTCGACCCGCAAAAGCACCATGACCCGGAGGCAGAGGCCCAAAGTCTGTTGCTCAGCCTGCAAAATGGCACAGACCCACTGCAGGCAGGTGATGCAACCATGCTCGCTTACGAACACATCAGAGCCTCACAGAGCAACATCGTTCGCTCCTTCGGCGAAAGCTTTGCCGAGCAGGTCAGCCGTCTCGACCCTGGCGACTGGACCGGCCCATTTGCATCACAGTTCGGTGTTCACCTGGTCAAGGTCACGCAACGCGAGGAGGCCCGGCTTCCCGAGCTGGCTGAAATTCGCGACCAGGTCGAACGCGAGTACCTGGTTCTACGCCGCCAGGAGATGAAGGACGACACCTATCAGCGCCTGCGTGCTGGCTACCAGGTCGTCATCGAAGCTCCTGAACCGGCGGACGGTGCTCCGGGTGTTGCTGCCACGAAGCAACCGGTTGGGGGCGGTGGATGATGAAGCGTTTGCTTCTAAATATTGTCCTCTGCGTCTTGACACTCTGCAGTGGTTTTTCTTTCCAGGCCCAGGCGCATGAGTCTCAACCCGGCATGCTGGAACTAAACCAGTTGACAGACACCCGCTTCGAGGTGGTCTGGCGGGCGCCCATCTATTACGGCAAGCCGCACCCGGCACAACTGGAACTCCCGGACAACTGGCAGCCCATCAGCAACCCAACGGTCCGGCAGCTCTCCGATTCGGCGCTGCATCGGCTCATCGTTGAAGTGCCCAACAGTTTGATTGACGGGAGTGTCGTTCGTTTCCCAGGGCTCGAGTCGACGATCACCGATGTCTTCATCGTTATGACCCGGCTGGATGGCAGTCAGATGACCCAGGTCGTGCGGCCAACGGAGCCTTTTGCTGAGCTGCGCGGTGAGCGCTCCTGGTATGTTTCCGCCAAGGAATACCTGGTGCTCGGTTTGAATCACATCCTGACCGGCATCGACCATCTGCTCTTCGTGCTCGGGCTGCTGCTGATCGTCAGTGGTCGCTGGACGCTATTGAAAACCATTACCGCGTTCACCATTGCCCACAGTATCACCCTCGCGATCGCTACTCTGGGATATGCAACCGCGCCGGGGCCGCCGCTCAATGCGGCCATTGCCCTGAGTATCCTCTTCCTCGGTCCGGAGATCGTACGGGTCTGGCGTGGCCAGACCAGTTTTACTATCAGACATCCCTGGGTGGTGGCTTTTGCCTTCGGTCTGCTGCACGGCTTCGGCTTCGCCAGCGGCTTGACGATCAACGGCCTGCCGAGCTCAGAAATCCCGGTGGCACTGCTGCTCTTCAACGTGGGTGTCGAAATCGGTCAGCTGTTCTTTGTCGCTATCATCCTTTTGCTCGAACGCTCTTTCCGGATTCTCGAGGTCCGTTGGCCGCGTTGGGCGGAAGCCTTGCCGGCCTATACCGTCGGCGGACTGGGTGCTTTTTGGACAATCCAGAGGGTCGCCATGATGTTCGGAGGTTTTGCCAAATGATCGAGATCAAACCTTCATCCCGAACCGTTCAAAGCGGATTCGTTCTGCTGCTGCTCGCAGTTTCGGCCCAGAGCGCTTTTGCACATGTCGAAGGCGGACAGGCCGCAGGGTTTATAACCGGTCTGCAACACCCCTGGTCGGGACTGGACCATATCCTGGCGATGATCGCCGTCGGTCTCTGGGGAGCGCAGCTCGGCAAGCCGTCGATCTGGGTGCTACCGATCGCTTTCCCGATGATGATGGCAGCAGGGGCCATGATGGGTCTGTTGGGTATTCCTGTCCCCGGGGTTGAGATTGGCATCGCTTTTTCTGCGATCCTGCTGGGGCTGATGGTGCTGGCTGAGGTGCGACCGAAGCTCGCCGTTTCGATCGCGATGGTCGGTTTTTTTGCCATTTTCCACGGCCACGCTCACGGCACGGAGCTGCCGCCAGGGCAGAGCGGTCTTCTTTACAGTATGGGTTTCGTCATCGCCACAGGCTGCCTGCACGGTCTGGGGATTGTCATCGGCCTAGTGAAAGAGCTGCCGTTGGGACGACAGGCTCTCCGCGGAGCCGGGTCATTCATCGCGGTGATGGGTGTCGTTTTCCTCTGGAAGGCTTTGACATGAGAGTCTTGACAACGACTCTGCTTTTGCTCTGTTGGCCGGTTTGCGCCTCTGCCCACCTGGTGACCACCGGTCTGGGACCGGTCTACGACGGCATCGGCCACCTGGTCATGACACCGGAAGACCTGATCCCGGTGCTGGCGATTGCCCTTTACGCCGGCATGCGTGGTGCTGCTCCAGGTAGATATGCGCTGTTCTCCTTGCCACTGGCCTGGTTCGCTGGCGGCTTGCTGGGTGTTTCCTTCACCAGTTTGCCGCCCTTGCCAACCCCGGCGTTCTCGATTCTCATCATCGGTGTCCTGATCGCAGCGGACTTCAAGCTGTCTGACCGGATTTTCCTCGTTATGGTACTGGCTGTCGGTTTTATCCATGGGGCATTAAATGGTGTCGCCCTCAAGGGTAACGCCGGTGTCCCTGGGTTGATCGGTATCATGGCGACCCTATTCGTACTCGTTGCGCTCTTCTCGGCGCTTGTTGTTTCACTCAAAAAACCCTGGGCACGGATTGTGGTACGTGTGGCGGGCAGTTGGGTCGCCGCCATTGGCATGCTCATGTTCGGCTGGATGTTCCGCGGTCAGGTCTGAGAAATAAACTCTGCTGGAGGGCTGTTATGAAGGTTACAAAAGTGTTCGTTCTCTCACTTGTTGTCTCTGGTCTCCTTGGCCTATTAACGACACAATCATTTGCTCAGAGCGATGGCAAAGAGTGGTCAGACCCCTGGCGGTTCCATGTCAATCTTTATGGTTGGCTCCCGGATGCTCCAGCGACCATTAGTGTTAATGGAGAGGAAGTCGTAGATGTCCCTGAAGATCTGGATACCGTCCTCGATTCTTTGGACATGACAGCGATGTTTGAACTGGAAGCTCACAAGGGGCCTCTCGTCCTGTTCACCAACAATGTCTATTACAAAGGCACGTATGACGAGAATTTTACCGGGCCGATCACCGGCCTGGCCAAAAAATATGAGCTGCAGGAAGAAGCCTGGGTGATCAAGTACGGTGTTGGTTATGATTTGGGTACGTGGAATCTTGGCAAATCTGAAGATTCCCCGAACTTTAGCCTGATCCCCTGGGTTGGGGGGTTTTACTTTCATGATGACTGGTCATTGACAATCAAACCTTACGGTGAGCCTTTGAGTGGCAAGACAACAGGGACTTATGACTTTAACACACCGATGGTTGGTTTGGGCTCCCGTGTGATCCTCTCGGAAAAGTGGTATTTGAATCTCAGTTATGGCTACGGCGGTTGGGATGTAGACAGTGTCGATGAAATCTACGATTTTATCGGTAACGTCGGCTATCGCTTCAAAATGGGAGATGTCTCCAGCAAAGTAGTCGCTGGTTACAGGTACCTTTATTTCAATCGGCCGGATAATCGGGGCGTAGAATTAGAATTAACATGCAAGGGGCCGTTTATTGGGATTGGCTGGGAGTTCTAAGGTTTCAATCACCCCAAAAGTGCACTTATTAGAAAAAGGCCATTTTAATGAATTCCAAGCTTTTGATAGCGTTGGCTGTTTTTCTCATCCTCCCTTCTTTTGTCGCCGCAGAGATAGGGCCTGCGTTGTCCGGCCTGACCGGCAGTGCCAATGACGCCACGGCCGTCTTCTTTTCTCCTGCGGGCATCACCCGTCTCGACCAATCTGAGATGGTTGTTCAGGCGGCTTTCGCTTTCAAAGAGTCAAAATTCGAGGTCGACGAGGCGACCTACTCCGGTGGAAATGCCGACAATGATCAGCAGATTGCCGTCATCCCCGGGGTGTTCTACGCCAAGCCCCTGAATGAACGCTGGCACCTTGGTCTCTCGGTCAATGTTCCTTCTGGCTTTGGTAACAATTATGGCGACCGCTGGTCGGGGCGCTACCATACTCAAGAAAGCACGCTCGCCTTTGTCGCCGCAACCGGTGTCCTGGCTTACAAAGTGACCGACAAATTTTCCTTGGCGGCCGGCCCTTACGCGATGTATACGGACTCAACCGTCACAGCTCGGGTCAACAACCTGCTGCCAGGCTACGGTGATGGCAAAGTCGAGCTGGAAGAAGACGGTGCAGATCTTGGTTTCGTCCTCGGTGCGATGTACCAGTTTACCGACACAACCCGGGTGGGCCTGACCTACCGGTCGGAGCTCAAGCCCGATCTCGAAGGAACGCCGACATTCAAAAATCTCGATCCCCTGCTGCGCGACACCCTGGCCGCAGCCGATCTCCTCGGCACGGAAGTCGATGTAGACTTTACGATTCCCGCCATGGCGTCGGTTGGATTTTACACCGAGGTTTCTGATCAGTGGTCGGTAACCGGCGACCTGACGTGGCTTGATATGTCCGAATTCGGCATCACCCATCTCAGGGTTGAAGAGGACAGCGTTTCGGTGAGCGGTAAATTTCGCGACATGTGGGCAACCAGTGCATCCGTTAAATATCGTTACGCGGAGGATCGCGCTGTTTCGATTGGCGGACTATACGCCTCATCCGCTGTGACGGATGATAATCGTGATATCGGCCTGCCACTCGATCGGGTCATCGGCGCAGGGGTTGGCCTCGATTTGCCCATTCATGATTATCCTTGTCATATCAATCTGAACTATTTTGACCTCGGTGATGCTGAAGTATCGCAGGAAGGTGGACCACTGACCGGTGATTTTGAAGGGTCTTTCAGTAGTAACTGGGCGGTTATGTTGGATATTCAAGTCAAGCTGGCTTTCTAAGGGCAGGTCATTGTAAAATTAGCATTTAATGCTATTTTTTAAGTGATTATATGTATTTGGGGTTTCTGCCTTTGATATTCAAACGATGCCATTTTAAGAAACTTTCCAGACGGACCCTGTCTCCATTCGTCCGTTCTGCTCTGCTGTTTTGCGCACTCATCTTCACGTTCTTTTGGTTATCTCCAGCTGTTGTTGCGGCAGAGAGCTCAAGGATTGAACTCACTGCCGAAGAACAGGCCTGGCTGGCAGAGCATCCGGTAATCACTTTGGCTACCGGGAATGGTAACTATCCTCCCGCCGAGATCAAAAACCCTGACGGCACATGGTCCGGATTTAACATTGAATTCTTTGAACAGCTCAGCAAACTACTCGATATCGATATCCGCTTGCATTACGGGGCATGGGCAGAGACACAAAAAAAAGCGATGAATGGAGAGTTGGACGGTCTGAGCATCGTTGGCAAGGATCCCAGACGGGATGTTATTTTCAATGCAACCGATACCATTTATCCCTCGTATTTTTCTGTTTTTTCAGCATCCAGAGCCGATCTTAAAATAAACAGCTTCACAGACCTGGACGGCCTGCGAATCGGGTACAAAAGGGGGGCTCGTCCCGCAAAAACCCGCCTGAAAAAACTTCCTGAGGCAACTGCCGTTCCCTTTGACAGTCATGAGGCCATGACCCAGGCACTGCTCAGTAAAGAGATCGACTTTATTGTCGCCTGGATGGGCTACGATCATTGGCGCAAACAGACCTTGCAGGGTACGATCGACAAGGTTTATCTGATCACAGAGCACCCTCTAGAAATGGTCAGTTACATCCGCAATGATTGGCCGGAGTTTGTTCCGATCATGAACAAGGCCATCGCTGCTCTCAAGCAGGAAGAGCTGCCCCGAATCATGAACAAGTGGTTCCTTGAATGGCCTAAACAGGCAGCCAGAGTGTCTGGTGTCAATTTGACTCCGGAGGAGAAGTCCTGGCTTGCAAAAAACCATAGAGTTCGTGTCCGTTTCAATCAGCACCCACCTTATTTTTATTTCAAAGATGACATGGTTGTTGGCCTCGCGGTGGATTTTCTTAATGCAGTTTCAGAACGAGCCGGGATAAGTTTCCAGAATGAAGGGCAGAGCCATTTTTCTGCTCTCTTGGATGGATTGATAAAGCATCAGGGGCCAGATCTTGTGTCGGCAATAATGCCGACTCCAAAACGGGAAGAGGTTATACTGTTTACCCAGCCTTATATCTCTTCGCCCAGATTCATATTTACTCGGGACGACGCTCCCTTTTTTTCGTCGATCGAACATCTCTTCGACAAAAATATCGCTGTAGTTAATGGCTATGTCACCTACCAATATCTTGCAGAAAATTATCCGAATCTCGATCTCTTGGTCTACAACACTTCTGAAGAAGCGCTTAGAGCAGTATCATCAGGAGAGGCGTTTTCCTACATTGGTGATTTAATTTCCACGCCAGCAATAATCAACGAATTCGGGTTAAGAAACCTGAAGGCCGCCTGCCCAAGTGGATTGCCAGACCACCCGCTTGCCATAGGGGTTCGAAACGACTGGCCCGAATTAAGGAGCATCCTCGATAAAGCGATTGATACCTTACCCGCTGCGGAAAAGGCTGCCATCATCAATAAATGGACCACGGTCAAGATTGAGCACGGTATCCGTTCAACGGATGTAAATAAGTGGATCATTATAATTGCCCTCTCTGTCCTGAGCATCATCACGATGTTTCTTGTCTGGAACAAACAATTGAGTCGCAAGGTTGTAGAACGTACGGCCGAACTCTCGGACAGCGAAGCACGTTTCCGTGCCACCTTCGAGCAGGCAGCCGTGGGGATCGCTCACGTTGCCCCCGGCGGCCAGTTCCTGAGGTTGAACAAGAAGTTCTGTGATATCGTCGGCTATGCTCAGGAAGAGCTGCTGGAGTTGAACTTCCATGACATCACCCACCCGGACGACCTGGAAACGGATACAGGTCTCGTACAGGAACTGCTCGACGGAAAGAACGATTCCTACACCCTCGAAAAACGCTATCTCCACAAGGATGGTTCAACCGTCTGGGTCAACCTCACGGTCAAGATCCTGCGCGAGGATGATGGTAGCCCACGCTGGTTCGTCTCGGTGGTTCAGGACATCTCCGACCGCATCCAAATCCAGCAAGAGATCAAGAAAAGTTACGAATTCCTGAATCATCTGACCCAGGCCATTCCCGACGCGATCTTATCCGTCAAACTGCCGGAACGTACAGTGACCTGGTGCACCGATACTTATGGGACACTGGGCTATGAAGCCAACGAATGTATCGGGGACACAACAGCCAAGTTTTATCCGACCCCCGATGAGGCAAAACAGTTCGGGACGCTCATGGACAAAGCCATTGCAGAAGGCAAAAAACTTGTCCAGACTGAACTCGAACTGCGGCGCAAGAACGGCGAACTCTTCCCGGCAGATGTCAAGCTCTCCTTTATGCAAGATGGCGATCGTGTGACCGGTGTTACAGCATTACTCCGAGATATAAGTGAGCGCAAGCTGGCTGAAACCAAATTGCAGAAGAGCCATGACTTTCTTGAATATATACTCAGCTCTATCCCGGAAGCGGTTTTCTATGTCAAGTTGCCTGAACGTGTCATTGCCTGGGCCAATGATTCCTACAACATCATGGGTCTTGGAGAAAACACTGAACATCTTATGGGCCTATCGACAGAGGGTTTTTTCGCCAGCAAGGAGGAATACGCCCGATTTGGCGAGATCCAGAGACAAGCCATCGAAGAGGGTAAATCCTTCATGCACACAGAAGCGATGCTGCGCCATGAAAACGGGACAGTTTTTCCGGCGGATATAACGGGCACTTTTTTCAAGGAGAACGGAAAGGTCGTCAGCATCACCGCAATCGTGCGAGACATCACAAAAGCCAAGCTGGCCGAGAAGAAGTTCGTCGCTTACCAGGACCGCCTCAAGGCCCTGACCTCGCAGTTGACCATCGCCGAGGAGCAGGAACGCCGACGCATCGCAGAGAACCTGCACGATGAGGTCAGCCAGGCCCTTGCCATGACGCGCCTGCAGCTGGCGGCCGCGATCCGCGGCACCATCTGCGACGACTCCAGTCTGAAAGAGCAGCTTGATGAGATCTCCGGCTCGCTGCTCCAGGCGATCCGCGACACCCGGCAACTGATCTTCGAACTCAGCTCACCATCCATGCACGAACTCGGCCTTGCGTCTGCTGTCATTGAATGGGTCGAAGAAAAGAAGAGACAGTTGAAGAATGATGTCGATATTGCCATAGTTAATGAGCTGACCGGCACTGAGCTCGATGAAGATGAACGCACGATCCTGTTCCGAAATATTCGCGAGCTATTGACCAATACATTCAAACACGCGCGGGCAAAGAAGGTCAAAATCACCCTGGTTTCTGATCAAGAAACCATCCGGGCTTCGGTTGAGGATGATGGTATCGGCTTCGATCCGGCGCAGGTACTGGACGGGCACAACCTGAACGGGGGCTTCGGCCTTTTCAGCATCGAGGAGCGCATGAAAGATCTGAACGGCACGATGAAGATCGAAGCCGCTCCCCACAAAGGCTGTAAAGTGACCCTCTCACTACCGAAAGAGATGGAGTGAAGACCATGCACGAACAGACCTCGATCCTTCTGGTTGATGATCATGCCATGTTGCGCAAAGGCCTTCGCGCGCTGATCGAACAGGAACAGGGCCTCTCTGTGATCGATGAAGCCGGAGACGGCCTCGAGGCGATCGAGAAGGCCCGGGAACTGCAACCGGATGTCGTTATCATGGATATCAACATGCCCCGTCTCAACGGCATCGAGGCGACCCGTCGGATCCTCTGTGAAGCACCGGAAACCCGTATCCTGGCCTTGTCGATCCATTCTTCGAAGCGTTATGTCGAGGAGATGCTTGATGCCGGCGTGGCAGGTTACCTGCTCAAGGAGAGCGCGCCCGAAGAGCTGATCTCTGCGATCTGCGCCCTCAGGGACAACAAAAGCTACCTGAGTCCGGAGATCACCGAAATCGTCATCGAAAAGGCCCGCGAGACGACCTCATCTGCCGCAAACGTCGCCGATAAACGGCGTGAGCCGGGCAAAAGGCATAGACCTGAACTTCCGGAGGGGATGATCCACCGTCCTGAGCTGGTTGAACGACTCGAGAATGGGCACCACAAGCTCCTGACCTTGGTCGTGGCACCGGCAGGCTACGGCAAGAGCACCCTGGTCTGCGACTGGCTGACTCGGTACGCCCGTCAGTCTCTCTGGTGGGAAATCGACCCCAAGGACAACGATCTGCGACGGTTTCTAAAGAGCTGGGTCGCCTTGACCACGGCACTCTTTGCCGACCAGCCGAGTTACCTGCCGGCCCTGGTCGAAGCAGCCAACCTGCCGCCAACCTCGATCCTGTCCGGGGCCATGGTGGCCGAACTGGAAGAATATCCCGGAGACCTGACCATCGTCTTCGAGAACAAGAACCTGGTCAAGGACAAGTCGGTCTTCGACCTGCTGAGCCAGGTCCTGAAGAATCCTTTGGCATCCAAGCGTTTTGTCATCATCAGCCGACAGGACCCGTTCCTGCCGATCTCGACCTTGCGTGCGAACAATCAATTCAACGAACTCCGTACCGAGGACCTCAAGTTCACGGTCCGGGAAGTCCAGGCGTATTTGGAGAAGGCCTTGTCCAGGGAGGTCGATGCGGAGACTGCGGCGCTCTGGCAAGAGCGTACCGAGGGCTGGGTCACCGGTTTGCAGCTTGCCGTTCATAGCCTTACCGGCCAGGAGACCGATGAATCCGAGAAGCAACCCAGCATAGTGTCGGTCAACTGGCGGGACCTTCTGACTAACCGTGAATACGACGTGCTGCTGCTTTTGCAGCAGCGTCTGCGCGACAAGGAGATCGCAGACCGGCTCTGCATCTCGACCGGAACGGTCAGGACTCACCTGAAAAACCTCTACAGCAAGCTCGATGCGACCAATCGCCGTGATGTCGTCGTCAAGGCGGAGAAACTCCAGATCCTGGACTGAACACCTCGATCCGGAAGCGATAGCTCTCCTCCAGACGTGACCCTGGTCACGGCTAAACAGCTTGAATCTAATGTCTTACCAGAAAATCTCCCCAGTTTTTCCTCCGTTTTGAGGCATAGATTATCCTCCTCCCCAAGGGTAATATCAAAATAATGGAAAAGGTTCACTCGTTGCTTCAGTGCGGTGGCTGTGCCGCCTCCTGGCAGTCACCGCACTTTTTTTGATGTTATAAAGAATTCTAACTGTATGCGGGGTGTATATGATCTCATTGAAACATTCGGCAGATTTGAAATTTACCTCTCCGGCAGCCTACAGGATCTATGTCAAGGGGTTCCTCGATGAAAGTTGGTCTGAACGCCTCAACGGTATGACGATCCTCAATATGTTCTCCGATGAAGGCCTGCCGATCACGAAACTCTATGGCCAAGTTTGTGACCAGGCGGAATTGCTTGGGGTACTGAACAGCATCTACGAAATGCATCTACCGTTGATGTCCCTCAGGCTCGGTCTCGATGACAATGATGACACCGAGTAGTGACCTCAGAGTAACAGCGTCTCAAGATATTGCAGCTATAGACCAAAAACCTGAAAAAGTGCTGCCCGGCATCAAAGTTTCTTTGCCTGCAAATTGAGCACAAGCTAGAAACAATAAATGCATTGTTCTGCTCACCTGCCTGTTTTTTTTAATTTCGGTCCTGATAATGGGTGACGAAACCGCAGAAGGCTATAGCAGGATTCAAGGGGTACAGGAAATTCCGTTGGCGTAGTAGAGTGAAGCACCATTCAATGTTCATAAGTAGCTGTTAGGACAGCAGGAGAAGATATGGAGAAATTGACGAGAAGAATAACCATCAACAGCGTTATTATGGTTCTGTTCCTAGGCACGAGTAGTTTAGCCTATGATTATCCTTTTGCTGACCCTTATGTGGCCACGGTGGTCGGCACACCTACGGAATATATGGAGGCTCTGCCTTCGGATGTTCCGGTCAAGTTCGAGACCCTCCAGATGTTCCCCGAGCGTGAAGTGCCGGGCATTCTTTGGAACCTCGATGAGCTACGTTACTCCTACATCCGACAGAAAGGCCCGGCGCCGCTGATTTTTATGATCGCCGGGACCGGGGCGAATTTTAACAGCCCCAAGATGCAGGAGATGCAGAAGGCATTCTACCAGGCCGGCTACCATGTCATCTCGATCTCTTCACCGACCCATCCGAATTTCATTGTTGCGGCCTCGACCAGCGGCGTGCCGGGACATCTCGAAGAGGACTCTGCCGATCTCTACAAGGTCATGCAGGCGATCTGGCAGAAGCATCAGAAGAAGATGGCAGTGACCGACTTCTTCCTGACCGGTTACAGCCTCGGTGCCGCCCAGTCAGCGTTTATCGCCAGGCTCGACGAGCAGGAAAAGGCGTTCAACTTCCGCAAGGTCCTGCTGATCAACCCACCGGTGAGCCTTTACAACTCGGTTCTGATCCTCGACGAGTTACTCGATTTCAACATCCCCGGCGGAATGGACAATTTCGACGCTTTCTACGGGCGGCTCGTTAACGCCTTCGCTGATGTTTACGCGAATGGAGAGAATGTCGAGTTCAATAACGACTTCCTCTATCGGGCTTACGAGTTCAAGAAGCCGCAGAGTGACGACCCCCTGGAGGCGCTGATCGGCATCTCGTTCCGAATCTCATCCGCGAACATGGTGTTCACCACCGACGTGCTGACCAAGGCCGGTTACGTGGTACCGAAGAACCTGGTACTGCGGCGCCATGACAATGTCACGAACTATGTCAAGGTCTTGACACGACTTAGCTTCCTCGATTATTTCCGCGGGATCTTCCTGCCGCATTTCCAGGCCAAGGACCCGAGTGTGACCGAAGCTCAGCTGATCAAGACCTTGAGCCTGCGGTCACTCGACGGCTACCTGCGCAACTCGGCGAAGTTCGGCCTGATCGGTAATGAAGACGACGTGATCCTGCTGCCTGGCGAGATCGATTACCTGCGCGACCTGTTCGGAACCCGGGCGACGATCTTTCCGCATGGCGGGCATTGCGGCAATATGGCCTACCCGGACAACGTGTCCGCCATGGTCGGCTTTTTTGCCGATGTAAAGAATTAAGGGAGGGGAGACACATGTATAAATCCATTGAGCATAAAGTGCGTATAGTGACGATTGCCCTGGCTGCGCTGGCGGTGCTGTTTGTTTCCGGCTGCAGCGTTACACCGAAGGTTGATCCGGACATCGCCTACGAGCCACCCAAACACAAGGTCGAAGACACTTTGAAGGAAACCGTGGTTTACGCTGCCGATGTCTATGACCCCTGGGAAGGGTTCAACCGGCGGGCCTACACCTTCAACTACTACTTCGATAAGTTCATTTATTTGCCGATCGTCAACACCTACGAGTTCATCACCCCCAACTACGTCGAAAAGAGGGTGTCGAACTTCGTCGACAACGTGTTTGAATTCAATAATTTCACCAACAACCTGCTGCAGCTGAAACTTAAGCGGACCGGGATCACCCTGACGCGTTTCCTGATCAACACCACGGTCGGTATCGCCGGTTTGTGGGATCCAGCCACCCATTGGGGCATGCCGCGCCAGACCGAGGATTTTGGTCAGACGCTCGGCCACTACGGGGTTGGCGACGGTCCGTATATTGTCCTGCCGGTTTTCGGCCCGTCGAACCTGCGTGACACCACCGGACTGGTGACCGATGCCGTGGCGTTCTCTGTCGCCGGTCCACCTGCCTGGGTGGATGACGACACGACGACCCTGATCTTTAACGGCGTAGCCGCGGTTGACAAGCGTCACCGGCAGTCGTTCCGCTACTACCGGAGCGGTTCACCATTCGAGTACGATATGATTCGTATGCTCTACAAATCGAAACGCGAGATAGAAATAGCAAAATGAGCTAGGGGGTCAGGTAAAGGGGATGGATCGTGCCTTAAAAGTTTCCGAGCGTATGCCCCTCAGGTTATTGTCGGGCATGTTGCGGCGGCTTCTTTTGGTAGTCTGCATGGCTTCCTGATGCCTCTCTTCTCAATGAAATATCAGCTATTTTATCTTTTCAGACAGTAGTGCAATAAACACCGGAGGCAAGACCCATGTATGAAAACCTGGCGATTCTGGCCGCGTTTATTTTTCTCTACAGCCTTGTCAGCGGAGGTCTTGAAAAGACACTTTTCAACGGCGCTGTCGTCTTCATGACTTTCGGCCTGATTCTTGGGCCTCTGGGTCTGGGGGCATTGACTCTGGAAGTGGATGCGGAACTTTTGAGCACCCTTGCCGAGTTGGCCCTTGCTATGGTCCTCTTTACTGATGCCTCCAACGCAAACCTCCGTGAGCTGAAGCACTCTTTCAAGATTCCCCAGAAGCTCTTGCTGATCGGCCTGCCACTGACGATCCTGCTCGGGTTCGTCACCGGCTACCTCTTGTTCGATGGGCTGGCCCTGCTGGAAATCGCACTGATTGCAACCATGCTGGCGCCCACCGATGCTGCACTGGGCAAGGCGGTGGTGACCAACGAAGCCGTACCGAGCAACATCCGCGAGGGGCTGAATGTGGAGAGTGGCTTGAACGACGGCATCTGCGTGCCGATCCTCTTCATTTTCCTGGCCCTGGCCAGCAGCACCGGCGCCGATGGCAGCACCTCGATGCTCGCACTGAAGCTGGTGGTTGAAGCGATTGGTATCGGCGCAGCCATAGGTGCTGGTTTGACTTTCCTGGCGGTACGTCTGTTTCCTCACTGTGCCGAACGAGGCTGGGTCACCGAGACCTGGCAACAGCTCTCAGTCCCGGCGTTGGCAGTCACCTGTTTCGCCGTGGCGCAGTGGCTTGGCGGCAGTGGCTTCATCGCCTGTTTTATCGGCGGCATGTTGTATGGCAAGCTTGCAAGCAAACATAAACATAAGTTTCTTCTGGCTGCCGAAGGGATCGGCGACACCCTGGCCCTGATCACCTGGGTGATCTTCGGCACGGCCGTCGTCGGCCAGTCGCTCGACTCTTTCAGTTGGCAGGTTGTCGTCTATGCTCTGCTCAGCCTGACTCTCATCCGTATGCTGCCGGTCTTCCTCGTCCTCAAGGGGATGAAGCTGACTACCGAGGAAAAGCTCTTTATGGGCTGGTTCGGCCCACGTGGGCTGGCCAGTATTGTCTTTGCCGTGATCGTTCTTAACGAACATCTGCCTGGCGGTGAGACCATTTCGATGACTGTCGTCTTTACCATCATCCTGAGTGTCATCGGTCATGGTCTGAGTGCCAATCCGCTGGTCGCCGCACTCGGAGCGCGGCTGAAAAACTCGTCCGGTGGTTGATGGCCGACGCATAGGGGCCAGGAGAGAACATGTATATTGAACTCGGCATTCTCGCCCTGTTTATTTTCTGTTACAGCCTGGTTGCCGGCCGGATTGAACGTGCCGCTGCATCCGGTCCCATCGTTTTTGTTATTTCCGGCTTCATCCTGGGGCCGGTGGTCTTCGGCTGGTTTGACGGTAGTGTTTCGCGAGACGGGATCAAGGTGCTCGCTGACCTGACTCTTGCCCTGATTCTCTTTATCGATGCGGCAAATGTGGACTTCTCCGTCCTGAAAAAGCAGTTCCGACTACCGTCACGAATGTTGCTTGTCGGTCTGCCGGGAGTCATTATTCTGGGCGCCTTGACGGCTGCGATCCTGTTCAACAGGCTGTCCCTGTTAGAGGCTGCGATCCTCGGAACCATGTTGGCCGCAACCGACGCCGCACTGGGCAAGGCGGTTGTGACCAACAAGGCCGTCCCGAATCAGATCCGTGAAAGCTTGAACCTTGAGAGCGGGCTGAACGATGGTTTGTGTGTCCCCATCCTGTTTCTCTTTATTGCGCTGGAACTTGGGAACGTAGAGGGGAGCGGCACAATGCATGCTCTGTCTCTTCTCGTACAGGAGCTCGGCATCGGTCTCGTTGTCGGCGTGGTGCTGACAGCTGTTGGCACCAAGGCCTTCAAATGGTGCCAGGCGAAGGGGTGGGTGACCGAGATCTGGCGGCAGGTCATTGTTGTTGCGCTAGCCATTGCCTGTTTTTCCGTGGCACAGAGCTTACATGGCAGCGGCTATATTGCAGCTTTCGTAGGTGGCTTGCTCTTTGGATATATCGCCAAGGACGCGACGCACAAACTGGTTTTGGCCTCCGAGGGTGTCGGGGAGACGTTGGCCCTGATGACCTGGTTTGTTTTCGGGGCCGGTGTCATCGGTCAATCATTCCAGGCCTTCACCTGGGAGATGCTGGTCTATGCCTTCTTGAGCCTGACGGTCATCCGGATGCTCCCGATCTTTCTGTCGCTTTCCGGCACCGGTGAGAAAACCGCGTCGAAACTCTTCCTTGGCTGGTTCGGCCCTCGGGGCTTAGCAAGTATTGTCTTTGCGATTATTGTTCTGAACAAAGGCGTGCCCAATGCGAAGTTCATGGCCATGGTCGTTGTGTTGACGGTGTTCTCAAGCCTGGTTGCCCACGGCATCAGCGCGAATTCTCTCTCTGCTGCCATCGGGGCGAGATCTGGAGGAGAAGAGGAAAAGGACCATTAGAGGGAAGACGAGGATTGCTTAAAGCATGATCCCTGCAAAAGCCAAAGAACCATTCAAGACCGCCCTGGCAATGGTCATCGCCTATGGTATCGCATTGGCTATGGACTGGGACAAGCCTTACTGGGCTGGGTTCGCGGTTGCCTTTTGCAGCCTGTCGACGATTGGCCAGTCGTTCAACAAAGCCGCCATGCGCATGTTCGGCACCCTGGTGGCGGTCGTGGTCGCGCTCCTGCTGATCGGCCTCTTCCCCCAGGAGCGCTGGTTGTTCATGGCCGCCCTTTCCCTCTACGTCGGTCTCTGCACTTACCTGGCGACCGGTCCGAAGCGTCAATATTTCTGGCTCATCAGCGGTTTCGTCTGCGTGATCATCTGCATGAGCGCCGGACCTGATCCGGTCAACGCCTTCGACATTGTGGTCTTGAGGGCCGAGGAGACCGGGCTGGGCATCCTGGCCTACAGCCTGGTGACGGCGCTCCTGTGGCCTGTCAGCAACCGCAAGGATTTTTTCGCGGTCACCGGCGAACTTGCCTCCGGCCAGCGGCAGTTCTGCCGGGCAGGTTTGAAGCACGGCAAGGCAAGCGATCCCGTGCAAGCACTAGCACTGAAGGGACAGTTGATACAGGCGCAAACCCGGTTCCAGCAGCTCCTGGCTGCCGCGGAATCTGACACCCGGGAAGTCTGGGAGATGCGCCGGTACTGGCGGCTCTACAAAGAGCAGATGACCAAGCTGACTGAGATGATCGGTCGCAGCAGTCAGAACCTCGCCGAACTCGAGGCGTCACAGACTCCTCATCTCCTGTCCAACCTCGAGCCACTCCTCGATGAACTCGACAAACGCTTTGCCGGGATCGAAAAGATGCTGGCCGGCGAGGAACCGGAAGATCACCCGAACGATATCGAACTGGTCCAGGACACGGCCGGCTTGCAGGCCCTCTCGCATTTCGAACAAGCCGAGGTGGTCGTCTTCAGGGACCGGCTCCAAAAACTGGATCAGCTCTCCCGTACCCAGTTTGAAACCGTCCAGGCGATCGGCGGGTTCGGTGAGCAAGCGGCCGCAACGGCGCCTCGCTCACTTCTCCCCACGCTGCAATGGCCCGACCCGGACCGCATGCTCGCCGTCGTCCGGGTCATGCTAACCATGTTGATTGCCTACCTGGCACTGATCTACGTCGACAGCATCCCCGGTGGCAACAGCTTTGTGACCATGGCCGGCGTCTTCGGCATGATTGTGGCGTCCACTCCCATGATCTCTCTGAGGATGATCTTCATCCCGCTGATCATGAGCGTGATCTTTGCCTGCCTGGTCTATATCTATATCCTGCCGCACCTGTCCGGTTTCTTAAGCCTCGGCTCGCTGCTCTTCATCGTGACCTTTGCCATCTGCTATCTCCTTTCCGACCCCAAACAGGCGTTGGGCAGGACTCTCGCGCTCGCCATGTTCGTATCGATCGCATCGATCGACAACCAGCAGACCTACAGCTTCATGGTGGTCGCGACCAATATGTTGATGTTTCCAATATTGTTCCTGTTGCTGACGTTCACGGCCTATTTCCCGGTCAACCTTCGCCAAGAGAAATCCTTCCTGCGTTTGCTCGAACGGTACTTCCGCAGCTGCGATGGTCTGCTCTCGGGCATGCCCCGCGACGCACAGCAGACCGAGACCGGATATGAACGCCTACGTAAGGCATTCCATCTCCGAGAGATCTCGAGCATCCCGACAAAGCTTGGAGGCTGGGCCAAATTCCTCGACACCAAGGCGCTGCCGGGCACTGATGCCCAGAACGTTCAGGCTCTGTTGTCCAGACTTCAGGACCTCGCTGGGCGCATCAGTGAGCTGATCGAGGCGCGCAGCTCACTGCGGAACCAATACCTGATCAACGAATTGGGTGACGATGCCATGGATTTGCGGCAAAACCTGCAGGCGGCGTTCGAGCTTCTCGGCACGGCCCCGGTGGACGTAGGTCGTGAGTCTTATCGTACCCGGCGGGACGAGCTGATAAAGCGACTGGAGGAGAGGATCAGGGAGACTCTTGATCGATCGACTGAGGAGCAGGTCGGTCGAGAGGATGGAGAGCGTTTCTACCACCTGCTCGGAGCTTACCGTGGCGTCGCGGAATCAGTGGTCGGCTATACGGCAACAGCCGGCGCCATCGACTGGGCGCCCTGGCACGAGGAGAGATTCTGACCGGACCGTGATCGGTCGCAAGAGACGTTATGAACCTGATACCACACGAAATAGCCCTCGGTGAGGTCCTGATGCCGCCGCTGCTGGTCGCCGGTGCACTGGGAGTCATTGCCGCGATCGGCACGGTGCATCTATTGAACCGATACCGGCTGTCACGCCACTTCGCCAGCCCGCCACTGGTGTTCTTCGCGCTGACCGCGATCTACACTGTAATCATAGGAACCTTCTTCATCAGGATATAGTTATGGAAATTTCCAAAAAGCATCTTTTGACCGGTGTCATCGTTCTCGTCGCCGTCTTGCTAGTCCTGTTCAAATACTGGGATTACGTCACCAACCCCTGGACCCGCAACGGCCAGGTCCGCGCCGAGGTCATCCAGATCACGCCGCGGGTCTCGGGGCCGATCGTGGATCTGCCGGTACGGGATAACCAGCTGGTCAAGGCCGGTGACCTGCTCTTCGAAATTGATCCGCGCACCTTCGACGCCAGCCTGGAGAAGGCCCGCGCGCAGTATGACAAGACCGGGGACAGCTACCTGGCCCAGGAGAAGCAGGTTGAGGCGGCCAGGTCCCAGGTCGAGATGTCAAGGGCCGCCGTACTCCAGGCGCAGAGCAGTGTCAGCCAGCTCGATTCGACCATCGAGAAGAACAAGGCTGAATATGATCGTCAACTGGAGATGCTGCCAAAGAAGGCAACCTCGCAAAAAACCGTCGAGCGGGCCGAGGCGAACTACGAAGTCGCGGTCGAGCAGCGCAAGGGGGCCGTGGCCGGCCTGGCCCAGGCACGGGCCGGGTTAAGCCAGGCCGAAGCAAGCCTGGCACAGGCACAAGCCACCCTCGGTGCCCTCGGCGATGCCAACGCCAGCATTCGCGAAGCGCGGGCCACGGTGCGGCAGGCGGAACTCAACCTCGAATTCACCCGGGTTGTGGCGCCGGTGGACGGCTATGTAACCAATCTCAACCTGCGGCTCGGCAGCCACACCGTGGCCAACCAGCCGGCCCTGGCGCTGGTCGATGTCAACAGCTACTGGGTCGACGCCTACTTCAAGGAGACCGCCATCGCCGACATGCAGGCGGGGGATCGCGCGATCGTCACCCTGATGTCCTTTCCCGATCAGCCGCTCGAAGGAACCGTCGACAGCCTCGGCTGGGGTATCGCTCAGCAGGACGGCAGCACCGGCTTCGAGCTGCTACCGAATGTCAGCCCGACCTTCGAGTGGATCCGCCTGGCGCAGCGGGTGCCGGTGCGCATTGAGCTGGACAAGGTCCCTGAAGATGTCGCCCTTCGGATCGGGACGACCGGATCGGTGCTGGTCAGGACCGGCACCGGTGACAGGGAGGAATGATGCCGCTCTTGCTTTGTCGCCCGCTTGCGGGCCTCAGCATAATTCTGCCGCTGTTGCTCTGCGGTTGTATCAGCCTCGGGCCTGATTACGAGACACCGGCAGTCGATGTCGAGCCGGCCTGGCTCGACATCGAGGACCCGCAGATCTCGGATGAGCTTCCACTGGACCCGGCGTGGTGGTCGAGCGCCTTCCATGACCCCGACCTCGACCGCCTGATCGAGACGGCCCTCGCCCAGAACCTGACCGTGCGCTCTGCCGGGCTGCGCGTTTTGCAGTCCCAGCAGCAGCTCGCCATCGCCATCGGCAGCCAGTTCCCGCAGCAACAGCAGGCCAACGGCTCGGCATCGCGCCAGAAAGAATCCGCGGTCATCTTCGAGAGCTACAACCTTGGCTTCAACCTGGCCTGGGAGGTCGACTTCTGGGGCCGCTTTCGCCGCCAGGTCGAAGCGGCCTCGGCTGAACTCGATGCCAGCGTAGCCGACTATGACGGCGCGGTCCTCTCACTGGTCTCACAGGTGGCGCAGAATTACATCCTGGTGCGGACCTTCCAGGAGCGGATCGAGGTGGCCCGCAAGAACGTTCGCCTGCAAGCGGAGAGCCTACGGATTGCCCAAGCGAAGTTCGGCGCCGGTGATGTCAGTGAACTCGACGTCGACCAGGCCGAAACCCTGCTCTACAACACCAAGGCCACCGTCGCTGCACTGGAGACCTCGCTGCAGCAGTTCAAGAACGCCCTCGCCATCCTGCTCGGCAAGCCGCCGCACGACCTGAACTATCTGTTGACGTTCGGAGTCGATATCCCGGCGGCGCCGGCGGATGTGGCACTGGGGATGCCGCAGGACCTGCTGCGACGGCGCCCTGACGTGCGCAGTGCAGAACGTCGGCTCGCAGGCCAGAGCGCGCAGATCGGCTTCGCCGTGACCGACCTCTACCCGCATTTCTCGATTGGCGGCTCGGTCGGCACCAGCGCCCTGAGCACCGGTGACCTGTTCAAAGACGACAGCGAGACCTGGAGTCTGTTCGGCCTGTTCGAATGGAACCTGTTGAACTACGGCCGACTGCAGAGCAATGTTCGTCTGCAGGATGCCCGCTTCCAGCAGCTGCTGGTCGATTACCAGAACACCCTGCTGGTCGCCCAGGGGGATGTCGAGAACGCGATCGTTGCCTACCTGAAATCGCACCAGCAGCTCGACGCCTACCGGATCGCCGCGGCGGCATCCCAGCGCTCGGTTGAAGTCGCAACCATCCAGTACCAGGAGGGGGCGATCACTTTCAACACCCTGATCACCACCCTGGCGTCGAATACCCAGCAGCAGGACCTGCTCTCGACCACCCAGGGCAGCGTTTTGACCAACCTGGTCGAGGTCTACAAGGCGCTCGGCGGCGGCTGGGAGATCCGCGAGGACCGGGACCCGGTCGAGCTGCTTCCGGAGCCGATGAAAGCCGAGATGCGCGAACGGACCGAGGCCTGGGATGGTCTCCTCAAATAACAAGGTTCTCGTCATGATTCTTACGAAAATTTTGATAGTTTCGATGATGTTGATCGTAACAACAGCTATTCACGCCTGCGGGATGCTTCTGGCTATGAAATTCTCTTGCCACCGGGATGAGACAGGTAAAGCTTACGGGGTGTGCAAGCGCATCCTACGTCTTAGCTTTATTGTGATCTGCATGTTCATCGTGTCGCTGATTGAAGTCACGGCCTGGGCACTCACATATTTGAAAATCGGTGCTATTGATGGTTTTGAGAAGGCCATCTATTTCTCAATGGTCACTTATACCACGCTTGGTTACGGTGATGTGTTGCTCGACGAAAACTGGCGGGTCCTCGCATCTTACCAGGCGGCAAACGGCATCATCATGTTTGGTTGGACCACAGCGATCATCCTATACGCGATCCGAGAAGTCTACTTCGAGGGTCACGTAGAGTGAGAGTCAACATTAATAAAATCAGTCTTTCTAAAAACTACCATCAATACGATTGTGACCATGATTGTGGTCGGGTAGATATTGGAGCTGAGCCAGTCCTAAAGCCACAGACGGGTTATGGTTCTCATTGGTTCAGGCATAAGGATGTTTTTGTTGATTTTTAAGCGATATTTTAAATTATTTCAGGACATTCCCATTTTGAGAAACGTACAAACAGGACATTCCCACTTATATCTACGCTTTTGGGTTGATGTTTAAGATGGGAAAGAAATGTAACTTTCTATTATGATTAGATTCCCAATTCCCAACATCTTTAGTTCTTACATCGTAATCCCACATGCGTAAGCTTGTGGATGGAAGTACCCGCTGCTCAAGACGCCAGCGGGCGAGCAAAGCTTGGCCTTTATGATGCCATGGGCGTAAGCCCGTGGTAGTTCACTTCATGAGGGTTCAAGAAAACCTGACATACGAGAAAGGCCACCAAGGATCGAACCCCTGGTGGTCATAGTTTTGTGTATTAAGCAGCTTACTGAATACCTCTATCAATAAACTCATCTTTTAGATTAAGCTTAAACCCGTTTGATTAAAACATCCTTCAACAATCGTTTCGGCACAAAGTGGTTCTGGTTTTCATTCCGATAATATTTCACATCCCCTGCAAACGGAACCATTTGCACCTGTTCCACCGGAAACCCGAACGCCACCGCATAGATAATTTCATAGTGCTCAGGAATCTCGAGTAATTCCACCAGTATTTTTTTATCCAGGTTGCCGATCATGCATGAGCCGATCCCCTCTGCTGCCGCGCATATACACATATTCTGCATGGCCAACCCAGCATCTACTTCACGGTAGGTCTGTTTAACTTCCGTATTGCCTAAAACAATGATGTAGGCAACAGGACGTTCTACGTCTACCGGTCCATTCCAGTCAGGTAAGTAGCCAGCCCAGCGCATATGCTTATGCACTTTCGCAACCATCTCTTCTTTGCTAATGGTAATGTAACTGAGTGGTTGCAGATTGGCAGCACTCTGACTCATACGTGCTGCATCCACCAACTCGACCAAAACGTCCTCAGATATTTTCCGTCCAAAATCAAACCGACGGTAGGAACGGTTCTTCTCAATCAATAGTTTCAGATCTTTAATTCTCATATTTCACTCCACACAAAAGTATACGACTCTATCCACGATCCCAAGGGTACAATTGAGTGCCCACCCACAAAAGTGTTGGTTCAGCGTGGCTAAATGCCGAAAGCGTACTTAAGATGGTTTTCTGTTGGGCAGCGTACAAAGTGACCTATTTTCGGTGTAATCGGCAAGTGGAATTTGTTAGAAAGGTTGAGTTTTAAAAACGAATTTCAGTCAGGTAGGGAGCTTGATACTTCTGACTGGGTATTTACTATTTATCCTCTCGCATTGTTTGGAGTGCCTGAAATTGGCTGAAACTTGGAATTATTACTAACCCTGACAAATAGTAAATGGGGATGTTAAAAGATCACTTTGACTGACTGATGCTAAATGCTCCAATTATTTCTCCGAAAGAGAAGTCGATGGCTTGATCTCCTGGGTAAACCTCCTTGAGCTTAGCTTTCAGGTCGGGTTCGATTTGCTTTCCGTGGCAAGTCAGACAGGGTTCACCAACTGGGATAGCTTTCATGTAACGGAAAACTTGTTTTCCTCCTTCGTTTAAAGTCTCATAATATTCAAGGGTCTTAATATCTGCGCCCTTTATGCTGCTTTCCTCGAATGCCTCTAGTGCTTTTCTCTCCCAAACGTCTGGTGCGTTCCTAGGATTTCTTAATCGAAGGCTTACTCTGCCGATCTTCCACCCTTTTTCTTGAGAAATTCTGTCTGCGATCATCGAGGCTTTCTCGCTGCACACGGAGATGGCATTTATAGGGCCACCCTCTTTTAGGTTTACAATAAGTTCGCCTTTCAACTCACTGGCAAATTGTTTAATGACCATTTGACTCTCGGAGACACGATCTTCTTCAATCGCATATGAACTGACTGCTCCAAAACATCCCGTCAAGAAGATAATTAATAAGCTAGCCTTTCTCATGTTGTCCTCCTTTTCGTAGTGGCTGCAAAAGGGAGCTTACGGAAGATCGTACCTTCGCGCTGCAACCTAT
>JAOUDB010000458.1 GCA_029859485.1 Desulfuromonadales bacterium
TTAAAGTCTTTATTCTCAGCGACCCTGCCCTGGCTGTTTGCATCAAGGCTGGCACGATCCATTGGAGGCCATTCCTTATGCTCAACTTCGTCGATACGATCCCATGGCAGGCTGTTATCAAGATAACGTTCACCGTACTCATTATAACGACTGCGGTCGGGCAGGATGATGTCCGGGACAACACCTCGATACTGGGTTGAGTCACCCGTAACCCTGTAGAATTTCTGCGTGGTCATCTTAAGGGCGCCAAGAGGCATGTATTGACGCATATTCCTTAAAGTCAGGCTTTTGTCCAGATCCACAATGACCTGAACAGTCCCCTTGCCATGGGTATGGTTACTGCCGACGATTACGGCACGACCGTAATCCTGAAGGGCCCCGGCAACAATCTCTGAGGCAGAAGCACTAAAACTATTGGTTAACACAACCATCGGGCCATGATAGGCAATTTCCTTGTTATAGCTATACAGAACCTTGGCGTCACCACCCCCATTGCGAACTTGCACAACAGGCCCTTCACCGAGAAACAAGCCGGCCACACCGACAGCATCGGTGAGGGCCCCGCCGCCGTTATTGCGAAGGTCTAAAATAAGCCCGGATATTTTCTTCTTGTCAAAAGCATTCAGGGCAGCCTTGACGTCATCGGTTGAGTTACGGCCTTTACCGCCGTTACGGGTCGTTTCAAAGTCCCTGTAAAAACTGGGAATCTTGACATAGCCATATTGATTGCCTGATTCAGGGTCTGCAACGACCGCTGATTTGACAAAGGACTCTTCAATAACAACAACATCCCGGACGATCGGCACAACGAAAGGCTTGAGCCCCTGTCGACGCAAAGTCAGACGTACTTCGGTACCCTTTTTGCCACGAATCAGGGCGACGGCATCACGGAGACGCATGTCGGTCACGTCAACGGGTTCATCCTTGCCTTGAGCGACAGCAAGAATAACATCGTCGGCATGTAATTGCCCTTGCCTGTCCGCTGCGCTCCCTGGAATCACCTTAACGACCTTGATATAGCCATCCTCTTCACGCAAGGTCGCGCCGATACCTTCGAGGGACCCGCGCATACTGATATCAAAATCCTCTTTCGACTGAGGAGGCATATAAGTCGTGTGAGGGTCAAAAGCACGAGTGAACGCGTTCAGATAACGATCGTAATGGTCCTTGAGAGTTTCCTTTTTAAGGCGATCGAAGTATGCACTGTACTGCTTGCTAACTTTTTCGCGTGCCTCGAGCTCCTTTTCCTTCTGTTCCTCTGGCGTGGCTTTGAGCGGGTCTTCAACACCCGCATCCTCAAGGAGGCTAAGGTATCGGTTCAGGGTGCGGTACTTCAGGTCAAGACGCCAGCGTTCAGCTAAGTCTTCTTCGGTTTGACAGAATTCAAGCTTCTCCGGATCCGTTTCATAGTCTTCGTCAACATCAAAAGAGAAAGGCTCTGACAGTGCTTTTTCTGCCAGTAGCTCTGCACGGGAGATGCTGTTGGCAAGCAGACGGAAAGCGAGGGGAGCAAGGATGACCCGGCCGCTCTGCACCTCATCATCGATACGATCTTTGAATATTTCCAACTGGGAGACTTCTTCAGCAAGCAGAAGACGTTTCTGATAATCCAATTGTTTGAGATAGAGCTCAAAAGCTGCAAACGAGAGAGTGTCATCGATTTCCTTGCCACTGAAATGGTTCTCCACCTGGCGCTTCATAACATAGGTAAGAAGCCGCGTACGGTTCTGATCCATTTCATCAGGATTCGCCTCCGGAGTTGTTGCATTCATCTGTGCCGGAGTAATGAACAAACCTGTAAACAGCAAACTCAAACCGATCAGGAGTGCTCGAATCCATCGCTTGTCTTTAAACATCTTCAATCCACCTTTTGCATATATTTCAAAATTGTTTTTATAGATTTATTTATATCAATACATACTAACCTAAATCCAATGGGTCTGGCAATCAACTTGACAATCATATTTGAACAAGTTATCAAAAAAAGAAGAAAGGATTCATGGTCACAATGAATAAAGCACAGGAAGGCGATAAAGTCACAGTAACCTATCAGGGTGTCCTTGACGACGGCATGATTTTCGATGAGTCAGAGGATAGCGCCCCTTTGATATTTATCCTGGGAGAGAATGAGGTCCTTCCGGGGATGGAAATCGCCGTATTGGGCATGGAAGTCGGTGATCGTAAAACCGTCACAATACCTCCGGAGCATGGCTATGGTGTGCGTCAACAGAAGCTCGTTGAAGAGGTCAGCATAGAGGCCCTTCCCCAGGACCTTCAGCTTGATCTGGGTGGTCAGTTGGAGGTCGTTGCAGCCGATGGAACAGCCCACAAGCTGGTTGTTGTAGAGCTTGGAGAGCAGAAAGTAACACTCGATGGCAATCATCCCCTTGCCGGCAAGTCCCTGATTTTACGGATTGAGCTTGTGTCCATAGACAGGCCAACAATCAACTGACCTGATAGATAACTTTACAATAGTTATGTGCCCTTGAAAAAAATCACCTTCTTTATGATAAAATTGTATGATATTCAAAAACGTACGAGGTGCACCATGTTGATCAGAGTGATGTACAGTGACGGCAGGTTCGACATGGTCAAGCCTGACATGCTCGACAACCTTCTCGACCGTCAGGTTGTCACCAGCTTCAAGCGCAATTCGGGCTGGGCAGTCGTCGGCCGAGATGCGATCCGCAGTTCGAGTCGTGGCAATTATCGCGGAATGGAAAGACGCCAGTCACAATAACCACCTATCAAGTTAGCGCCCACATCTTCGCGGAGTCATTCGCGTGTGTTTGTTGAACCTTCGAACTGGCCCAAAGGTTGCTCTTTAGCATAATGAGCCACTTCGGGCCATCTTTCTTCGGCTCTATAACCAAAAATGTTTAACGCAGAGTGGCAAAGAACGCAGAGGAAAACTCTTAAAACTAGTGGCTCAAGGCTGACTATTGCTCTCTGCGTCTTTGCGTTGACAA
>JAOUDB010000459.1 GCA_029859485.1 Desulfuromonadales bacterium
GCCACGATTACCAAAGCATTTTTGAGAGATATATTCAGAGTAATGACAGTTCTGACTTTAACTCGTTGACCATACCCGAAGCATTGCGCTTAGCATTACAGGACAAATTCCCCTGACCCTGATTTGCCAAGTTCGATATTTCCGGGCACGCTCTTTTACTGTAAATCACGACTTATGAGGCAAAAACGGCTTCTTGTTGATAGAGACATTTAAGACGACAAAATTATGGCCACCAGGGTTTCGATCCTTGGTGGCTGTTTTTATTTTGTCAAAGTGTAACTGCCTTCACGTTCTTAGTGCGTCATTCTTAAATTTGATCAGTGCCCTGAGTGAACATGACACAAGTCCAATAAGTGATAAGATAATTAGCAGACACGTAAATATCTAAAATAAACAACAAAATAAAGGGATTCCAACATGACAGAATTCAGCAAAAAAAGTATGGAGTTTCTAGGTGTCAAGGCAGTTGCTCTGCCCGTAATTGACGTAGCAAGAGCAGACAACTTTTACGGCAAGGTGCTCGGCCTGCTTGCCGCCAACCACCCTGGAGAACCCTACGGATACCTGCTCGGAGAGACGATCTTATTGCTCAAGCAGGATTGGTATGCTGAGCCGAGTTCGGAGCCTAGTCCACGGATTACCTTACAAGTGGATGATGCCCGCAGTCTTGTAAAGACGCTCAAAGAGCGCGGTGTAACAATTTCCGATGATGTGGAACCAACCAAAACTGGATTTGTCGGAAGTTTCCTGGACAGTGAAGGTAACAAGCTTTGGTTTTGTTCCCATAACTAACGACTTCTGAGAAGGAAAGCGAGCGTGTTATTGATAGAGCAATTCGAGGCGCCCATTATCCATAAACTAAGGCATCCAAGTTACATGTGTACTGAAAAGCGAGATTCAGATGAAGATACCATACGCATTGTCGCTTGTCGTGGCTTCGATCCTTACTACGGGTTGTGCAGGTGCTCCGAAGAGTCCTCAACAGTCTGACCTAAGCCATGTGGAGGCCATCACAGAAGATTGTCAATTGGACCTCAGTCGTGCGATGGCTATTACAGGAGACAATGATACTGTTGTGATGGTTGAAGGTTCTTCTGGCAAAGGTGGTGGAGCAGTCGCCGGAGGCGCCGTAAGTGGTGGGACTGCCTTAGCCATCGGCACGCTGTCGTGTGTAGCTACAGGGCCTATTTTCTTTGTACCATGTTTGGGGTTTGTCTTGCCCGGGACGACTGTTGCCGCTGCCGTTGGTGGTACAGCGTATGGCGCGATAAACTCTGAAAGTGCAGATGGTGTAGAAGAGAAGCGAAACATGCTGACGGAAGCGCTAAGAGATCCTATTGCCAGCCAACGCCTTGTCAACTTAGTAGAGAAGAAGAGGCTTGAGGCCGTGGCCATCGTCCCGCCATCTATGGAGAAGACACTAACTACCACAGTGCCCGAGTGGACACTACGGATCGCGATGACCGAACTTGCTACCGTCGGTTCTGGCCCTGATACACCCTATTTACTCCAAGCTTCAGCAAATCTAGAAGTGATGCATGCTGGTGATGTGAAACCATTATTTATTAAGGAATTCCAGTCAGTTAGCCCTGTGAAGATGTCAACGGCAGAATGGCGAGCGAACAATGATGAACCGGTTCGCACCGCTCTTGACAACTTGTTGAAAAAGCTTGCAATTGATATGTTGAATGACTTGATGCGTGTTGAAATGAGCGGGGTGCCCTTACTGGCAAACACAAATATCGCAAAAAATGAACTTGAATTTAAGATGGGTGATGTTGTTTTAGTAGAATCCAAATTTGGTGATGCCCAGAAAATCACCATTACTCATATTGATGATAGGTTTGTTGTCGGTACCTATGAATACACCTTTGGGCACACGACAGGGGTAAACTACGATCGAAGAGACATTAAAAGTATAGAATATTTTAAATGACGACTTCTAAGAAGAAAATCGGCTTCTTATTGATGGAGGTATTCAGTAAGCTCTTTAATACACAAAACTATGGCCACCAGGATCTATTCCTTGGTGGGCTTTTCTTATACTGAAGGGTTCACAAGAATTTCATGTTTTTGTTAAGCACGTATTTTAATTTTAGTTTGAGATGTTAACATTGAAGATAATGCTCTAAAGGCGCTTGATAACCAGACTTTTGGCAATAAATTAGAATAACCGTCAAAACGCTAAAACTTCAAGAGGCTTTATCATTGGTTTAAGCGTGAACTGACCAATTTTTTTACACACCAAGAGTTTTTTCATGATCACAAAAGAACTTTTAATTATGCTTTCAAAGGAGGCCAGGGATAAATACCGACTTGGCGTGCCTGATAATTTATATATAGAGACGGGCTTTGATGATAAAAAAAGATTAGGGAGATTGGTCAATTTAAGCTGCAAAGGAGCTTGCATTGAATTTATTGAAGGGGGTGAATTGCCTTTATCTAACACCGAAATTACACTTCAAATCCTATTGCCTCAACAGTCTGACCCCGTCTCTCTTGTGGCCACAGTTGCTTGGGCCCGAAAACTCACAAACAATACGAACTCCCGATTTGTCAATTTAGGTGTAAAATTCGAAAAGCTCGATGCGAATACTTATGATCGCATCTGGGGTTTTATTGTTGACACCATTTCTTCACCCCTGTTCTGATTACAGATACTTGCAAATGGTACCGGGAAAATCTGATAAACAACCATCCATCAGACTCAAAAGGCCTGGGCCTCAGACCCGGAGCCTTTCCTTTTTATCACGACTTCCGAGAAGAAACACGCGTTCTTCTTGATAGAGGTATTCAGTAAGCTCTTTAATACAGAAAACTATGGCCACCAGGGTTCCCTCCTTGGTGGCCTTTTACTGGAATGCAGTGTTTCTGAGAAACACACAAAAATACCAATCTGAGCACCTCAAAACAATGCGAGAGGAATTTTAGTAATTATCTCCTCTTTATTGCTGAATGATATATCT
>JAOUDB010000460.1 GCA_029859485.1 Desulfuromonadales bacterium
GCGTTGGTCTTTTGATTTCAGCCTTTACTGTTTTGTGTAAAGACGTACTCTCTGTTGTTTGGGTTTTAAACTCGTTATTTTAACGCCTTGTAAACTGACACAAGTCGCATTATCACCGCAGTAGACAACCCTGATTCGAGTGCCAGAGGCACCGCCGAATAGACAGAGTCTTATGAACAAGCACAAAAGTGCGGCATGCAGGACACTTTTCTCTGCTTGCCTTGCTTCGGCCATATCTTCCTTTACACTATATCAAGAACAGAATCCCACTTTGCCATGATCTTTGGAGCTCAGTATGAAGACTCCAGCAACCGGCCATGACCGTCTTCCGGACCGGAACAGTACGAAGGTTCTTTACGACCAGCAGCTACCAGTCTATAAGGCGTCACTGCAGCAACTTGCCCAGGATGTTCGTCTGATCCTTGAACCGCAGGGTCTCACTCCGGCCATCAAGTACCGCATCAAAAGCTTTCAGGCCTACTTCGACAAGCTACGCAAGCAGAACAAAACCAACGACAGCCGACGCATGGTGACGATCAATGATTTCTTCGGCTTGCGTATCATCTGTCCTTTTCTCGAAGACATAGAAACGGTTTCCAACCTTCTTGCCACTCACTTTGAAGTTCTCGATACAGAATGCAAAGCCAATCAGCACTCTTTCCGCGAGTTCGGCTATGATTCTGTCCATCTGACCCTGCGTATGGAAGCGACCCAGACCGGCCGTTCCATGCCCGGGGTGCGTAAAGTCTGTGAAGTCCAGTTGCGCACCATTCTTCAGGATGCCTGGGCCGAGGTTGAGCACGAGCTGGTCTACAAATCGGATATCTCCTTGCCCAACCAATCGATTCGCCGCAAGTTGGCCTCGTTGAATGCCACCCTGACCCTTTCCGACCTGATCTTTCAGGAGATTCGTGACTACCAGAAGGAGATCCGCCAGCATGGTCGTAAACGCCGTGCCAGCGTCGAGAGGGAAGCTCTGGACCAAGAGTTTATCGCCATATCTCATCCCACGACAACAGAGCCACCGGCTCGCATTGGACCGATCCCGTCAAGCATGGCCAGCCACCTGGAAAAAACCATGCTGCGTGCCCTGAAAGCCCACAGCAATCATGACCTTGAAAACGCCATCGCGCTGTACGGTCAACTCCTCGGAATGCAGCTAGACCGCAAAATGCGTGGTCTGGTCTACAACCACAGGGGCATGGCCTACTTTGCTATCGGTAGCCATCAGCGCGCGCTCAAGGACTTTTTTAGTGCTATCAGCTACGACCCCGAAGGTGACCGGGGCTATGCGAATCGTGGTCTCTGCTATCGTGTTATGAAAAAATACGAAAAAGCACTGAAAGACTTCGACCAAGCACTGATCATCAATCCGAATCGTCCCGACAGCTACTTCGGTCGAGCCCAGACCCATTACGATATGCAGCAATTTGAGCTGGCACTGGCCGACTGCGAGAAGGCCCTGCTTATCCATTCCGGCTATCAACCGGCCAGGGCGCTGATCAAGACCCTGCGCAGCGAACAAACCTGACTCGCAACTCAAGTGCTTGTCTTAAAGAAAGACCCTCTGTATCATGCCCGCACACTCTTTCCCTTAAGATTAAGTTGTTAGTATGCACGATAACCTTTGCAGAGCAGAGCTTCAGGAAAAAGCCCTTGCAGCAATCCGCCGCGCCGAAAGGCGAGCGCGGGATTTTTATGCGATCAAGCTGCCGGAAGCCTCGATAGATTTTTCCCTGCGCGGCCGTTGTGCTGGCCAGGCTATCGTTGAAAGGACGGGATCGACTCGTCTGCGCATCAACCTGAAACTCCTCAGTGAAAATCTGGATGATTATCTTTCTCAGACCATACCCCATGAAGTTTCCCACCTGGTCGTCAACTGGCAGGCGCAAAAAAAACGACTGAAGCCAAGGCCGCACGGCACAGAGTGGCAGGCGATCATGCGTCACTGTTTCGATCTTGAGGCAAAACGCTGCCACAGCTACCGGACCACGCCAGCCCGAATCGTACCAAGACCGTTTCTCTACGCTTGCAGCTGTCGAGAGCACCGTCTGACCAGCATCATGCACAACAAGATCGGTCTCAGCTATCAAGCCTTCTGCAAAGCCTGTAGAACGCCACTGCAGTTTGTCGACAGACAAAAACCCTGACTGGCGTTTCCGGTGTTACGATTTCACAATTCGTAACACTTTCCCCTTGACCGAACCCCCTTTCGGACAATAAAATAGTGGTCCTGATCCTATTAACTGCACAGCTGTCCCGCCTTTCTGCAGGAATTCACTTTACCCTGTTGACGAGTGAGCTTTAATTGAGCACAGCGTGACAAAGGAAGATCAACGATGCACATGGCAGATGCACTCGTATCCCCTGCCGTAGGAGGTGCGTTCTGGGCCGCCGCCACCGGAACCATCGCTTACTGCTCGGCCCGCGTACGCAAGGACCTTGATGATCGCAAGGTGCCGCTTATGGGTGTGCTTGGGGCCTTCGTTTTCGCTGCGCAGATGATCAATTTCACCATCCCGGCAACCGGATCAAGTGGCCATCTCGGCGGCGGGCTCCTCCTGGCCATCTTGCTCGGTCCCTCTGCCGCATACCTGACCATCGCCTCGGTGCTAATGATCCAAGCGCTCTTTTTCGCCGATGGCGGGTTGCTTGCGCTCGGCTGCAACATCTTCAATCTCGGGGTCTTCCCCGCTTTCATTGCTTATCCCTTAATCTACAAGAAGCTGGTCGGTCATGATCCACGTCAATCCCGGATGGTCGCAGCATCAATTCTCGCCGCGGTTGTTGCCCTTCAGTTCGGCTCCTTGGGCGTGGTCTTGCAAACCGTGCTTTCCGGCGTCGCCGCGTTGCCCTTTGATACCTTCCTCCTGCTTATGCAACCGATCCACCTGGGTATCGGCGTGGTCGAAGGGGTGGTCACTGCGCTGGTGGTCTCCTTCATTTACCAGGCTCGACCG
>JAOUDB010000461.1 GCA_029859485.1 Desulfuromonadales bacterium
CCCCGCTAATGACGAGTTCCAGGATACGATAGAGAACCGTTGCACCATCTGCCACACCCGTGGCCGGGTCGACAAGGCTCTTGGTCAGGAAGAAGACTTGGAGGTCCTGCTGCAGCGCATGATCGAACGTGGTGCCATTATCAGTGAGCGCGACCGGAATGTGCTTGGGACCTTCTGGGGTTCACCCCTTAAAGAAGAGGCGCCTTCTTCTCCGCCTACGGAATAAATTTTCCCTCATTAACTCCAAGAAACAAAAAAAGTCCGCCTCACATATGAGGAGGACTTGCTTGTTAATTGAAAAGATCAGGCTCTACACCAGACCTCTCTTCTGTGCATAAAGGGTCAGATCAACGCGATTGGTAATGCCAAGTTTACGGTAAATATTGTGGACATGAATCTTAATCGTACCCTCACGGACAATGAGCTTTTCAGCAATCTGCTGGTTACTCAGACCGCCGGCGACACAGCGCATGACCTCAGTCTCCCGGGCCGTGAGAATTGTCGCAAGACGCCTCATCCCCGCCTCTCGATGCAGCATTTTCTCAAAGGCATGACCGATAGACTCTTTCTCCATCCACAAACCCCCGGCAGCCACTTTTTGCAGACACTGCAACAACAGGTGGGCAGGCATGTCCTTCAGAACCACACCTTTGACCCCATAACGAAGGGCATCAATCGTCTGATCTTCATCCATGGCAGTTGCCAGGATAACGACCAGGACCTCAAGCGAGCTGTTTTTCAACTCGTTTATCAACTCAAGTCCTTTGCGATCAGGCAGGTTGATATCAACAAGCAAGATATCAGGTTGCTCTTTCCACACGGCCTTGAGGGTCTCTGCCGCCGTCGTGCAACTGGCAAGAAGCTCAAATCCAGGTTCTGATTTCAATAGCTGGGCCAAACCAAGCAGAGAGAGTGGGTGTGGATCCGCAGCAACCAATTTAATGGCCATATGAACTCCAAAGGGACATCGCAGATAAGGAATTGGCAACCAAGTCTATCTCAATTTCGAGAATTTGACAAAGAAGAGGGGTCGAGAAACTCAAACGTGCCACTCACCCGGCCCTTTTGCCAAGGCCACTCAAAATCACTAAAACCCTATGTTTCAGACTATTTTTCAGGCAAGAGTATATCCAATGTTATAGGTAATGCAACCTATAGATAAATAGTTAATAAACGTGAAAAGTATAATATTGGTAAACATAAGGAAAAGACTATGACCCATCCATCAGAAAAAAGAGCTTCGCAGCGTATTCAGGTTGAGGTTCCGGTTTACATCGGACAAGTGAAAGCCGTTACGCGTGATGTCAGTTGGTCGGGGATTTTTTTCCTGACTGATCAAGCCTTTGTTCAAGGTGGGTCGTTAAATTTTTCATTGGATCTTAGTTATGCTGTGCCGGGAAAGCCGATCAAGCTGGACTGCCAAGGCGAAGTTGTTCGCATTGAGCAGCTCGGCGAAAAGTTTGGCATCGCAGCAAGGATAAATGATTTTCAGTACCTTCACTAAAAACTACAATAAAACATAACCCGCTGTTACGACCTAGGAAGATATAATCATGGCAAACGAAGACACCACAAAAACCCAAACCGAAACAACAGCAGCCAACACAGTTGTCGTACCGGTTCCCGAACCAGGGCAAGCTCTTACCGTCACGGTAGATGCAGAGCAAATACCTCAACTCAACTTTGATCCGGGCACGGAAAGCACCCAGGAATTTGTGGGCACTGATCTCGTTTTCACATTGGACAATGGTGCGGTTCTGACCTTCGAGGATTTCGCTGCAAGTATCAACGACGGTGCAGTCACTTCCATCATGTTGGAGGATGGCAGCATCATTCCGATCGATGCATTGATTGCGGCCTGGAACCTCGAGGTTCCGGAGACGGCAGCGGGTGAAGCGGCTGCGAGTGGCGGCGGCAGCGCTTATGTTGATGACATGGGTGATGCGTTGGGCGGTATTGATAAGCTTGGTATTCAGGAGCCTGACCCTTTTGGTGCAGCGACGCCTGTAGTTCAGGAAGATGAGCAGACTCCGCTTGTGGAACCAGATCTGGAACAGAATATCACCATTTCAATCTCCGACAGTGCACAATTCATCAATGAGGAAGGTCAGGAGAGCGACACCTTCACTATCTCTTTGAGCGAAGAGATTCTCCCTGGGAATATTATTACGGTTAGGGTGGGCTTTACCATTGATACTGACACCTCGGACAATGACTTCACCTCACCGCCTCCAGAAGCAACACGATCAGCAGTAGAGCTGCCTGCAGGGGTAAGCTTCGACAAAGCAACCGGCATATTGACCTTTACTGATGAGTTTGTAGGGACAGAACTGAGCTTCACCGTTACGGCCCAGGACGATGACTTTTTTGAGTCATCAGAGACACTGACGATCACATTGAGTGACGCAACTTCACTCATTGGATCAGCCACAGCATCCGCTTCTGAAGATGTTACTGTTCTCGATAACGATACGCCGACCGTCTCCATCACAGCCATTGAAGGCGGCACCGCTGAAGAAGGCAACCCGGTTACCTTCCAGGTCGAACTCGACAAGGCCAGCGATGAAGACACCGTCGTCACCGTCAATGTCTTTACCGGCCAAAACGATGACGCCACTGAAGGGGCGGATTACGACGCCACAGGCGGAACCGGTGTACAGACCTACACCGCAACCATCCTCGCTGGCGACACCACCGCAACCTTTGATGTCAACACCGAAGACGATGAGATTGTCGAAGACGCCGAGACCTTCTCGGCCCAGATCATCAGCGCTACGAACCCCAACGGAATCGTTACTGTAAATCCGGCAACAGCGACAGGGACCATTACCGATAACGATACGCCGACCGTCTCCATCACAGCCATTGAAGGCGGCACCGCTGAAGAAGGCAACCCGGTTACCTTCCAGGTCGAACTCGACAAGGCCAGCGATGAAGACACCGTCGTCACCGTCAAT
>JAOUDB010000462.1 GCA_029859485.1 Desulfuromonadales bacterium
TGCAGGATATTCGTAGTGACGTGAAAGGCGGCAGCTCTTTGTCTGACGCCTTTGAACGTTTCCCGAAGATGTTCCCACAGCTCTATGTTGCTTCTTTGCGTGCCGGAGAGCAGTCGGGCGATTTGCCGGTTACTCTTGCGCGCTATATCGAATATCAGAAACGTGTAGAAGCGATCAGGGCGAAAGTTCGCAGCGCGACATTTTATCCGATGCTCCTGGCGATCGCGGTGACTGTTGTTCTTGCGTTCCTGCTGTTATATGTGATTCCGAGTTTCACCCAGGTCTACGCTGATGCAAATGTGCAGTTGCCTTTATTGACCCGTATGGTGATCGCTCTGGCCAATGGCCTGGTTTCTGGTTTGCCGGTTTGGGTGCCCGCTCTGTTGATTACATTTTTCCTGATAAGGGCTTATACCCGTACTGATGGTGGAGCCTTTCAGGTTGATCGTGTCAAACTGAAGCTGCCGTTCTTTGGTGAAATGCTCAACGAATATGCTCTTTCGACATTCTGTAGAACCTTTGCGACAACGCTCGCCAGCGGTATCCCGATTGTTCAGGCGATGCAGATGTCGCGTGCAACTTTGAATAATCGAGTTCTGGAAACAAACCTCTCGGCGGCGGTTAATCGCATCAATGAGGGCGCGAAGATTTCGGAAGCTCTGGAACAAACCGGAAATTTTCCAGTCATTGCTTTGCGTATGATCGGCGTGGGTGAAACCAGTGGCTCTCTGGTGGATATGCTGACGGATGTCTCAGAATATTACGAGGATGAGGTCGAGCGACGACTTGATCGACTGACAACGATGGTTGAACCTTTGATGATGATGACCATGGGGCTCTTGATCGGAGGAATTGTCGTTGCAATGTACATTCCCATTTTTCAAATGGCAGGAACGGTACAGTAGGCTGGAGCATTGAATATGCTGTTTGAACATCGTAAAATCGGTGAAATCCTGGTTGAAATGGGGGCGCTTGCTCCGGCTGAAGTGCGTCTTGTCGTCGATCAACAGCGTGAGTCCGGTCAGCGTTTCGGTGAAACGGCCATCGCTCGTGGTGTGCTTTCCGATGATGTTGTCGCTCAGGCCCTTGCCCAGCAGTTTGGCCTTGAGTACGCTGATCTCGATACTGTCGTTGCAGATCCGGCACTGGGCGAGAGTCTCCCGCCCGATTTATTCATCCGCTACAATTTTATCCCTCTGCAGAAAACGGAAGATGGTCTGGTGATTGCGATCTCCGATCCGACCAATGTTGCTGAGCTCGATGACCTCGAAATGCAGCTTGATATGCAACTCGTCTGTCAGGTCGCTGCTCGCAGTAAAATCACCGCCCATCTTGGGCATGCTCAGGGATCAAAGCAGGTTCTGCAGGAGGTCTCAGAAGACTTCAAGCTGCAGCTGGTCAAAGAGACGGACAAAGGCGAAGAGGTCCTGTCGATTGAAAAATTGACTGATGACAGCAGTCCGATTATTCGTTTGATCGATTCAACCCTCTTTGATGCGCTTAACAAGCGCGCCAGTGATATTCACATCGAGAGCAGCCCTGATGGCGTGCAGATCAAGTACCGTGTCGATGGTGTCCTGTTCCGTGCCACGGAGCCTTTGGACGGCCGCTTCCAGGGACCGATCATCTCACGTATCAAGGTCATGAGTGAACTCGATATCTCTGAGAGGCGTATCCCCCAGGACGGTCGCTTTAAAGTGCGCATGGCGGGTAAGTCGATTGACTTCCGTGTCTCCATCATGCCGAGTATCTTTGGTGAGGATGCGGTTATCCGTATCCTCGACAAAGAAAGTATTGCCAAGGATCTGCACGGTTTGACTCTCGATGTCCTTGGCATCGAAGGGCATGAGTTGACTCGTTTTCGTCGCATGATCCGCGAGCCTTACGGTATGGTTCTGGTCACCGGCCCGACCGGTAGCGGCAAAACGACCACACTCTATGCGGCGTTAACGGAGATTTATAACGAACAGGAAAAGATTATCACCATAGAAGACCCCGTTGAATACCAGCTCAAGGGTGTCGTCCAGATTCCGGTCAACGAGAAGAAGGGGCTGACCTTTGCACGAGGTCTACGCTCTATCCTGCGTCATGATCCCGATAAGATTATGGTTGGCGAGATCCGCGACCCGGAAACAGCTCAGATCGCTGTCCAGTCAGCCCTTACGGGACACCTGGTCTTCACTACGGTGCATGCCAATAACGTTTTTGATGTTTTGGGTCGTTTTCTGCACATGGGGATTGATGCGTATAATTTTGTGTCCAGCTTGAACTGTGTTGCCGCTCAGCGGCTGATTCGCAAGATCTGTGTTCATTGCAAGCAAACTGTTACTTACGAACGTGAAGACTTTATAGCCTCCGGTCTCGATTACGACAAGCTTAAGGACCATATTTTCTATGAAGGCGCAGGCTGCAAGGAATGTAATGGCCAAGGATATCATGGCCGTACCGCCATTCTTGAGTTGCTTGACCTGGATGACAATTTGCGCGACCTGATTATCAAAAAGGCTTCGGTGAGTCAGCTCAAAGAGGCGGCGCGCGCTGCCGGCACTTCGTTCTTGCGAGATTCTGCCATAGAGAAATTGCTTAAGGGGGAGACGACGCTGGCTGAGATCAACCGAGTCACCTTCGTTGACAAAGCAGGGGGGGGCTCATGAGCAGGATATTTGTCGGTGTCGACGTTCAGCCTGGCGGACTTTACTTCGCGGCTCTTCAACGCAACCGTCCCAATACACGCCTGATCGGTTTACGCTTTGAAAGTCTGGAAGGGGTTTTGGACGTTTCCAGCCGACAGCCCAACATTCGTGACGCTAGGCGCTTTGTCGAAGGCTTAAGACGCGGAGTTGATGCTTTGGCAGGACAAGAAGAGCGTATTGCCCTGAGCCTGCCTGATCGCGCCGGTCGCATTTATCTTACAGATGTGGATGCGCCATTTAAAACCCATCAAGAGGGGG
>JAOUDB010000463.1 GCA_029859485.1 Desulfuromonadales bacterium
CTTCGACGGCACTAACGAAAAAGGTGAAGGATAGTAGAGCACAAAAACCGGACCCTGCTGATCCCTGGCCGGCGACACTGCGCATACTGACCCGCCGCGACTACAGTCAGAGCGAATTGCGCCAACGGCTGGTAGATAAAGGGTTCGACCCGGTACGCATCGAAGCCGCCTTAAAGCGCTGCTTAGAACTGGGCTACCTTGACGATGCCCGTTACGCCCTAAATCGGGCGACCGGCCTGATGAGGCAGGGACGTGCAGTTGGCAAGCGGGTCCTCCTTGATCTGCGCCAGCACGGTGTTAATGAAGAAATCGCCAACCGGGCATTACAACTGGCTCGCGAGGTTTGTGATGAGGAACAATTACTGGCATCGCTCCTGGAACGACGCTTTGCCAATTTCAACTACGACTCGGCGCCGGCCAAAGAGCGGCGGAGGGTTGTGCATTTTCTGCAACGACGCGGCTTCACAATCGACCGCATCATGGCTCAACTGACTCGGAAAGGCTTAGAAACGCGTGATGAAAACCGGTAGCGAAATACGTCAGCTTTTTTTGAAATTTTTTGAAGATCGAGGCCACACGGTTGTCGCGTCTTCTTCCCTGGTCCCGCACAACGATCCGACGCTGCTTTTTACCAACGCCGGCATGAACCAGTTTAAGGACTGCTTCCTCGGCCAGGAAAAACGCGCCTACGTCCGAGCCACCACTTCACAGAAGTGCGTTCGTGCCGGCGGCAAACACAACGACCTGGAGAATGTCGGCCGCACTGCGCGTCATCACACTTTTTTCGAGATGCTCGGCAACTTCTCCTTCGGCGATTATTTCAAGAAGGAAGCGATCGCTTATGCCTGGGAGTTCCTCACGGTCGACATGGCCATGGATAAAGATCGCCTCTACGTTTCGGTTTACACCGACGACGACGAAGCCGCCGACATCTGGTTTGAACAGGAAGGGGTCCCACGCGAGCGAATTTTCCGCTTCGAGGAAGACAACTTCTGGTCGATGGGTGACACTGGTCCCTGTGGACCCTGTTCGGAAATTTTTTATGACAACGGTCCGGAAGTCGGCTGCGACTCTCCGAACTGCACCGTCGGCTGCGATTGTGACCGCTACATGGAGATCTGGAACAACGTCTTCATGCAATTTAACCGTCAGGCCGACGGCGAGCTGATTCCACTGCCAAAGCCTGCCGTCGACACCGGCATGGGATTGGAAAGAATCACTACGGTTATGCAGGGTGTCCAGTCAAACTACGACAACAATCTGCTCCGCGACATTATTGGCTACATCGAAAAACTGTCCGGCAAAACCTACGGCGACAAGCTCGAAGATGATGTCTCCATGCGGGTCATGGCCGACCACAGTCGCGCCACTGCTTACCTGATTGCCGATGGCGTCATGCCAAGCAACGAAGGCCGCGGCTACGTGTTACGCCGCATCATGCGCCGCGCCATGAGACACGCCAAAATGCTCGGTTTTGCCGACCCGGTTCTCTACAAAACAGCAACTTTCGTTCTCGACTTCATGGCCGACGCTTACCCGCAGGAAGCGGAGCGCAAGAGCTTTGTCGCCAAGATTGTCGAGAAGGAAGAGGAACGCTTCATCCAGACCCTCGATAATGGCCTGCGCATCCTCAATGACCAGGTTGACATCTTGCGTAAAAAGCAATCGACAGTCATCCCCGGCGAAGTTCTTTTCAAGCTCTATGACACCTACGGCTTCCCCACCGACCTGACCGCCGACATCGTTGAAGCCGACGGTTTCAGCATCGATGAGGCTGGCTTTGAAAGCTGCATGGAAGAGCAGCGCAAGAAAGCCCGTGAGCACTGGAAAGGTTCCGGTGAAGAAGCGGTTGGTACGATTTATCGTGAGCTGATCGAGCAGGGCAATCATGTGAACTTCATCGGCTACAATGAAATGCAGGCAAACAGCAAGGTTGTCGCACTTCTGCACGATGGCGAGCAGGTCAGCCAGGCCAGAGTCGGAGAACAGATCGAAATTCTTACCGAAACGACACCTTTCTATGGCGAATCAGGCGGCCAGGCAGGGGACATTGGCAGCATCAGTGCTGACGGCCTCAAGGTTGACATTATCGAGACCAGGAAACCGCTGCCGGAACTGATCGTTCATGTCGGCAAGGTCACCAAAGGAACCCTGGAGATGGGTCAAGACGTTCAGCTTACAGTTGATACCACGGCCCGTCAGGCCACCGCGTTGAACCACACGGCGACGCACATCCTGCACGCCGTACTGGTCGAGGTCCTTGGCGACCACGTCAAGCAGGCGGGCTCACTGGTGGCGCCAGATCGTCTGCGTTTCGATTTCAGCCATTATACTGCGATCTCTCATGATGAGCTTAAGCGCATCGAAACCGAAGTCAACCGGCGCATCCGTGAAAACCGTTCCGTGGAGACCCGCGAGATGTCAGCAGACGAGGCTATCGCAGCGGGAGCAACAGCTCTCTTTGGCGAAAAATACGGTGAGCATGTCCGAGTCGTCAATATGGGTGACTTCAGCATGGAACTCTGCGGGGGCACCCACACGTCCGCAACCGGAGATATAGGCCTTTTCAAAATCATTCAGGAGGCAGGTATCGCCGCCGGCGTGCGTCGTATCGAAGCCGCTACCGGAACGCGTGCCCTCGACCTGATCCAGCAGCAGGATGATAGCCTCAGCCGCATGGCCGGACTGGTAAAAAGTGATCGCCCGCAGTTGGAACCCCGTCTGGTCAAGATAGTTGAACGGCAGAAAGATCTGGAGCGCGAGCTGGCGACCCTGGAAAGTCGTCTGAAAGCGGGCCAGGCCGACGACATCATGAGCAAGGTCGTAGAGATTGGCGATGTCAAACTCCTGGCCGCTGAAGTTGATTCAACAGATGGTAAGGGCTTACGGGAGATGGCAGACAAGCTCCGAGACAAACTCGGTTCCGGAGTCGTCGCAATCGGCTGC
>JAOUDB010000464.1 GCA_029859485.1 Desulfuromonadales bacterium
CGTCTTTTCTCTACTTAAGTTACGATCAACCTATGAAAAGAAAAATTGAGCTGCTCGCGCCAGGCGGGGATATCGAATCTGTAAAGGCTGCCATTGTGGCCGGTGCCGATGCGATATACTTCGGGCTGAATACTTTTAACGCCAGGATGCGGGCAACCAATATCGAACTTGATGACTTAGCCGGTATTGTCTCTCTTGCCCACAGGAACAGCTGCCAAATCTTTATAACGATCAACATTGTGATCGTTGAAAGTGAAATTCGAGCTTTAATCAACCTGCTGAACAAACTTGTAAATACCAAAATCGATGGCGTGATTGTTCAGGACCTGGGCTTGCTCTATCTGTTATCAACCTACTTTAAAAGTCTTAAAATCCACGCCTCGACCCAACTGACAACGCACAATGAAGGTCAAATAAAATTCTTAAGTGAGCTCTCTGCAACCCGGGTCAATTTATCCAGGGAGCTGAATCTTGATGAGTTGCTTACTCTCACGCGGGTTGGCCATGAAAATAACATTCTCAGTGAAGTCTTTGTCCATGGATCCAACTGCCTCTCTTTCTCGGGAATTTGCTATATAAGTTCTGTCCTTGAAGGGAAATCGGCAAATCGCGGTCGCTGCAACCAATCCTGCCGGGAGCAGTACGTGACCACCCCTGAGGGCAAAGATTTCCCCCTTAATCTTAAAGACAATTCTGCCTTTAATGATCTTAAAGTTCTCTCTGACGCCGGCGTTGACTCCGTAAAGATAGAAGGGCGGATGAAGAAGTTTCATTACGTCTATACGGTTGTGAATGCGTGGCGAAGCCTACTCAACAATTTCTATAGTCACAATCAGGCCAGCGGCGATGATACCGCTCTTTATCAGGTTTTTAACCGGGATTTCACCAATGCGTTCCTGATGGACAACCTCAATAAAGATGTCTTTATCGACAATCCCAGAGATAATTCCGCCCTTTATTTTCATGAAGCAAATAGACGCTCCGCTGATACAGATATCCGACTGACGAAGACCGAACTCCACGACATAAGAACCGGCATCATCAACAAGGCACAAGCAAAGATTGCCCACTTGGACGTTGGAAAAACTCCCTTAAAGATTTGTGTCTCCGGTGAATTCGGAGAGTTGCTGAAAGTCTCCATAGCGAGTGCTGATATTTCCATCACGCCGTTCGAAATTCTTTCTGTGTCGAGGTTGGTCTCTGTGCAGGGCAGCAGAGCAGGGCTGGATTACGAGAGTTTGTCTCAACGGCTGGGACCTGGTGATGAATCGAATCATGTTCTTGGCGAGCTGGAATGTGAAAACTTGCAAAAGGACCTTTTCCTGCCGCTTAAAGAGCTCACTGCAATCAAGAAGAGCATGCTCTTTGTCCTCAATGGCTCAACAGAGGAGATTGAACCGATTGAGGCCCCGTTTTTAGAAGAGTCGAGTACTTTAAAATACAAACCCCGTCTCTCGGTATTGATTTCTTCCATAGAACAACTGGAGCTGTGTGCTGAGAGCTCTGCTGATTTATTTTTCTCACTCCCCAGCTGTTTTGCTGATGACTATTCTGCATTGGTAGAACTTTTTCAGGAAAACCGGGTCTTAACCCCGTGGTTCCCTCCGGTTCTGATTGGCAAGGACTATACTGCAGCAGTTGATATCCTTGACCTGGTAAAGCCGAAGCGGATTGTAACAAACAACACCGGGATCGCTTACGAGGCGTCTAAGAAGGGAATTGCCTGGATCGCAGGTCCTTATTTGAATATCGTTAATTCCCTCAGCCTTTTATGCTTAAAGGAGAAACTCAACTGTTCTGGTTCCTTCCTATCAAATGAAATTAGCCAAAAGCAGATGATGAAAATCATCACACCGAAAGATTTTGAACTCTACTACAGCATTTATCATCCGGTTTTGCTCCTGACGAGTCGACAATGTTTACTTCACCCGATTGAAGGTTGTGCCAAAAGCATTGTGGATGATGAGTGTACACTGGAATGCAACAGGTCTTCTTCCATTAAGAACTTGAAAGATGGTGCTCTGTTTGTTGATAAATCGAAAGGTTGTTATCATCGCATCTATAACGAGCATAACTTTTTGAACGCAGATATTGTGACTGATTTGCCGGATCGGTTCTCCAGCTTTTTCATCGATTTAACGGCTGTGAAAACTGCAACGAAAGTAGCCATGAATGAAACGCTTATCATCAGGATTTTTGAGGATCTTTTGAATGAAAAAACAGAGGCAAAAGAAGAACTTGCAAAAGCGATATCTCCCTCATCGAACGTCCAATATCAAAGGGGCATCTAACAGCCAGTTCGTTGTTTGTTCGACAGGCTGATAACGGGACCTGAATTTTTTATGCAAGACTTGATTATCCTTACTGATGGCAGTGTGCATGCTCAGTCCAGGATTGGCTATGGGGCTTACCTCGCACTGCCTGAACCTGGGCTTTCGTTACAGGCGTTGATGGCACACGTGCGTGTGAAGCGTTTCACCCAAACCTCTTCAACAAAACTCGAGTTACAGTCATTGCTGTGGGCGTTGAGTGATATTCAGGTGTCAGGGCGTAAGGTGATTATTTACACGGATTCGCAGAATATCATCAACTTGCCAGGCAGACGTGAACAGCTAGAGCGCAAGGCTTATCGCTCAAGCAAAAACAGGCTGCTAAGCAACCATGAGCTGTATCAGGAGTTTTATCGTCTGACCGATCTGCTCGATTATGAATTGGTGAAAGTGCACGGTCATCTGGCGTCGAAGCAAAAGGACGATATTGACCGGCTCTTTACGCTTGTGGATAGAGCGTCCAGGCAGGCTCTTAGAGCTGAGTCCTCGGTCCTTGGGCCATTGGGGTCGAACTGAACCTCCCATGTCACAGGTTCCACAAGGAAAAACGACAATGAAAAAATGTCCCTTCTGCGCTGAAGATATTCAATATGGGGCGATAAAGTG
>JAOUDB010000465.1 GCA_029859485.1 Desulfuromonadales bacterium
GTCTATATCAGTCTTGATGAACTTCTACCAACCAGCCGCGCTTATGGCAAAGGGCACGACAGCCTATTCGGTTTGATCGCAGGTATGCTAGTTATGGCGCTGAGCCTGTTGCTTATGCGTTAAGAAGGTTCCTTTAGAGGGTTTGTAATGCCTTGACAAAATCTGTGGCCCAATGTGATGGTGGACTGTAGAAAAAACTAATCCTATAAGTCACGACTTCTGAGAAGAAAACCGGCTTCTTATTGATAGAGGTGTTCAGTAAGCGCTTTAATACACGAAATTATGGCCACCTGGATCAACGCCGAGTGGCCATTTATTATTTATCTGGACAAATAGGACCCTTCATGTTTTACGTTGAATCCTGACCAGATATACTCGAAATCAAATTCAAGTAATTGAGAGAAGGAGACCTTTGATGAAATCAATACTAAGGGCTTTGACAATTGGACTATTAATGACCCTCTTCTGTTCAAGTGCATATGCTGATGAGTACTCAGACACAAAAAAGATGTTCGAGGACGCTGGCATCTCAAATATGTTTAAAAGTGCCTATGGTTATGCACTGTTTCCAACTATCGGCAAGGCTGGGTTTGTAGTTGGTGGGGCTTATGGAGAAGGTCGCGTTTATGAACAAGGTAATCATATCGGCAACACAACAATGATGCAGGCGACCATCGGTTTTCAACTTGGTGGTACAGGTTTCAGTGAGGTCGTATTTTTCCAGGACAAACGAGCTCTAAGTGAGTTCACCAATGGTAACTTCGAGTTCGGTGCAGAAGCACAGGCCACTGCCATAACTGCAGCAGCAGGCGCCTCTGCTAACACTTCGGGTAGTTTCGCTACAGCCAGTGCGGGGAAAAACAATGCTACAACAGCTGGTGGAGGCTACCATAAAGGCCTATCTACATTCACTATCACAAAGGGTGGTTTAATGTTTGAAGCCACTGTTGGCGGACAAAAGTTCAGCTTCACCAAACTTTAAAGATTGAATCGCCACTAGCCTCCTATGCTTCCTTACACAGTGATTTGATTCTCAAATATCACGACTTACGAGAAGAAAAACGGTTTCCTTTTGATAGACATAAATGGAAGCTGATTAATCCACAAATTGAAGACCACTTGGATCATCTCCGGGTGGCCTTTTTTTTATTTATCAGGGTATCCAATAACTTTGCATTTCAGCCAAACTGAGTACCGCAAAACAATCTAGGAGAATAAATAAAAACCCGTCACTTTGACCTCATTCAATGACTGGGTATAATTGGCAACATCTTATTTGTGCCGCAATTTGAGAATCAGGGTTTAGGTCTTATAGTGCCACAAATGCGTCATGACAAAACCTGATCCCTTTTTCTTTCAGAGCCGTTTGCTTCGAGGTGAATCATGTTCTTTCGTTTATGGGTCATAGGTTGGCTGGCAGTCGGTCTGCTTTTCAGCGGATCCGCGTTTGCCAAAGACGAAGGAGTGATTCCGCCATTGCATGAAAGCCTCCGCCTAGCACAGACACTGACATTTTGTGGTGAGGCGGTCCCGCTTGAAGATTCCGATGTGCGGGAGCGTATGGAAAAGGAACTCCTGCTGTCTCTTTGGGACCGGGATCAGGCTGTTTTATGGCTGAAACGATCAACCCGCTATTTACCTGTTATTGAAGCCATGCTTTCCCGATCCGGCCTGCCCGATGACCTGAAGTATATCGCACTGGCTGAGAGCGCCTTGCGGCCGCACGTCGGCTCACCAAAGGGCGCTATCGGCTTCTGGCAATTTATGCCGGAAACCGGTCGTCGTTATGACTTAACCATCAATAAGTTCATTGATCAGCGAAGAAATCTGACCGCTTCGACCAAGGCTGCGGTGACTTATCTATCCGAGCTTCACGAAAAGTTTGGGTCCTGGAGCCTGGCGGCAGCGGCGTTCAACATGGGTGAGGAGGGTCTTCAGGCGGAGATCCTGACCCAGGGTGTCAGTAACTACTACCGTCTCTACTTACCGTTGGAAACCCAGCGGTACCTGTTTCGAGTTCTTTCAGCCAAACTGATTCTGACGCAGCCGGATCGTTACGGCTTTCACTTGCAGGACAAGGATTATTATCCTCCCATCATGTTCACCACCGTTGAGTTGACATCCTCTGAGGAAACCAGCCTGACGGTTGTGGCGCAGGCGGCACAGACCGATTACAAGCGGATCAAGGATTTGAATCCGGAGTTACGCGGTCATTATCTGGCGGCGGGAACCTACACGTTAGCAGTCCCCGAAAACACGCCACCGGGGGTTCAAAAGCGTTTCAACAGGGGCCACCAGGAATGGATTCAGCAAAGGAAGGAGCGGATATACATCGTTCAGCCCGGCGATAACCTCTCGACCATTGCCGAACAATTTCGCGTACCCTTGGCAGCGATCCTGATATGGAACCGTATCGACATGAATAACCTGCTTCATCCCGGTGATCGTCTGGTCATCTATCCGAATGGAAGTCGCACTGACAGCCCCTAATGTTGTAACCACCTTAACGGGTGGCCTTTTATTGTTTATCAGGGTTTGTAGTAAACAGCTTCGACGATAAGATTTCTGCCCTCCAAAACACTACAAGAGGATTTACAAGAAAACGAGCGACCTTCCCTTGGTCGCTCGTTTAAATTAAGGTTTGTAGGTCTTGCTTAGGAAGTCTAGTAGAATCACCTTCTCTTCTTCTGTTAGTTTTGCACCTTTTCCCATCATTCTATTGACAGTAGTCTCCCATTGCTCAGGGGTTTTTTGCTTTGATTTTGGCCTAGAAGTAGGGTGGCAAACGGAGCATCGCTCCTCAAGTAAGTTTGCACCCTCTGTCTCTGCGTAAACAATTGCTGTTGGGATAGTTGACAAAACAAACCCCATGACCACAACCAAGAAAAGCAGCTTTTTCATTTTTTCCTCCATGTAATTAAGGACAAATAAGA
>JAOUDB010000055.1 GCA_029859485.1 Desulfuromonadales bacterium
AGTACATGACCCTGATCCACCGTGCGATTCGTCGAGCGGACCTGCCGGTTAAATACTCTGCGGGCTTCCATCCGGCACCGCGCATCAGCTTTGGAGACGCCCTGCCTTTGGGAGTTTCAAGCGAAGCTGAACTTATCGACCTGGAGTTAAGGGAGCCATGTCTCGCTCAAGAGGCGCTCACTCGGCTTAACCGGGAGCTTCCGGAAGGGGTCGAGGTGTTGGCCGCTACGAGTTGGCCACGCAAAGGGGAATCACCGGCAAACAGTCTCTTTACCGCGACTTTCAAAGTCCCTCTTCCAGAAGATACAGAGGAACACTTTGAGAAACGATTGACCGCTTTCCTCGAGCAGGAGACGGTTCTGGGCACAAGAATGAAAAAAGATCGCCCCGTGGAGATCAACCTGCGCCCCTGGGTTCATAATCTGAAACGACAGGGCAACCTTTTGTGGATGGACATGCATTGCGGCAGCCCGCTCTTCCTCGCGGCATTCCTGTTGGACAAAGATGTCGAAGAGGTACGATCACTCGGCATATGTAAAACCGCCGTCGAGTTGAAAGAACAGGATATACAGTTAGATTAATAGAGAGAGTGACAGGCAATGTCGCGAAGCACTCCAGCCTGCGGACGAAGCCGTTAAGAGACCCTGTCTTATTGAGCTCCTGCGGGTCGGAGAAAACAAATTTACGCATTTTCAATTTTCACATATTAAACTTTTAACCTTGAAGGAGACAGCCCATGACCAAAGAACTGGTCATCAACACCACGTCCCATGAGACGAGGATTGCCCTCCTGGAGAGCGGCCACATTGCCGAGCTCTACATCGAGCGCAACCGTGAACTGGGAATTGTCGGCAACATCTACCGCGGCAGAGTCATCCGGGTGCTCCCTGGCATGCAGGCGGCCTTCGTTGATATCGGTCTGGAGAAAGCAGCCTTCCTCTATGTCGCCGACGTTCTCGATGAGATGGAAGCCGTAGAGCATTATGTCGAGGTTGGCCATCGTCACGATCAGCACAGTGAAGAGACGAGTGAAGAGCGCCCGCCGCTACCGCCGATCGAAGAACTGCTGCAGGAAGGCCAGGAGATCCTGGTTCAGGTTGCCAAGGAACCGCTCGGCACCAAGGGTGCACGCATCACGTCGCACATCTCACTGCCGGGACGCAACCTGGTCTATATGCCCACGGTCGACCATGTCGGCATCTCCCGCCGCATCGAGAACGAGGAAGAACGGGATCGCCTGAAGCACCTGATCGATGTCATGCGCCCGGAGGGGACCGGTTTCATCGTCCGCACCGTGGCCGAAAGCCGAGACGGTGAAGAACTCAAGGCCGACATGGACTATCTGGTCAACCTCTGGGAAAAAATCAGTGAGCACTGCGAAGACAAAGGCGCACCCTGCCTGATCCATTCGGATCTCGATGTCACCAGCAAGGTTTTGCGCGACATCCTCACAGAAGACGTCTCGCGGATCATCGTTGACAGCCCCGTCGAGTTCGACAAAATCGGCAGTTTTCTGAACACCTTTATGCCTGGACACAATTTCCAGGTCGACCAGTACAAAGGTAATGAGCCGATTTTTGACAGTTTTGGTCTCGAGGTGGAGATCGCCCGTGCGCTCGGACGGAAAGTCTGGCTGAAGAGCGGCGGCTACATCATTATCGAGCAGACAGAAGCTCTTACGGCGGTCGATGTCAACACCGGGCGCTTTGTCGGCAAGCACAATCTCGAAGACACGATTCTCAAGACCAACCTCGAGGCAGTCAAAGAAGTTGCCTTCCAGTTGCGCCTGCGCAACATCGGTGGCCTGATCATTATCGACTTTATCGATATGGAGAAAGAGGCCCACCGTGAGAAGGTGCACGGCTCACTGGAAGAAGTTCTCAAAAACGACAAGTCGAAAACCAACATCCTCAAGATCTCGGAACTTGGACTGGTCGAAATGACCCGCAAGCGGGTTCGTGAAAGTATCGGCCGCACCCTGTGCGAAGCCTGTCCTTACTGTGACGGCAAAGGGTATGTGAAAAGCCGCACCACAACTGTTTATGAAATTTTCCGTGAGCTGCAACGAGAGATGGGGCCGGCACCGGGCTATCGCATGACCCTGTTGGTTCATCCCGACATTGCTTCGCTTCTCTATGATGATGAACGTCACGGCATCGAAGAGTTGGAGAAAAAGTTCGAAAAACAGATTACGATTACGGCACGCCAAAGCTTTCACCTTGAGCAGTTTGAAATCATTGTCGGCTAAGATTTTTTCTTGACATGCTTATACCGACGGACGTATAAGTACCAGTTCCTGAACGGACCAAGGTCCGTAATCCAAGGAACGAAAGCGAGGTGTATAGGCTATGTACGCGGTCATTAAAACCGGAGGAAAACAGTATAAAGTTTCCGCAGGCGACCTTCTTAAGGTCGAAAAACTTGCTGGTGCGGTGGGTGAAACCATCGAACTGGACGAAGTCCTCATGGTTGGCGGAGAAGAGGTTAAAATCGGAACACCTCTCTTACCTAATGCGAAAGTAACAGCAACGATCGTTGAGCAGGGTAAAGATAAAAAAATCCTGGTCTTCAAATCGAAGCGTCGTAAAAACTATCGCAAGAAGTACGGCCACCGTCAGCCCCTCACCCGTCTCAAGATAACGAATATTGAAGCTTAAGGAGTAGACTCATGGCTCATAAAAAAGGTGTCGGCAGTACTAGAAACGGCCGAGATAGCGCAGGCAAACGCCTCGGAGTCAAGCGTTACGATGGCCAACTGGTAACAGCCGGATCAATTCTGGTTCGCCAGCGCGGCACGACCATTCACCCCGGCAACAATGTCGGTTGCGGCAAAGACTACACTCTCTTTGCTCTGGTTGAAGGCAAGGTCAAATTCGAACGTCTCGGCAAAGACCGCAAGAAAGTTAGCGTCTACGCTTAAGGTCAGACTCCCGAACAACTTGAAAAACCCGAGGTTCTTTAGTGAGCTTCGGGTTTTTTATGTTAAGACTTTAAATAACAGAGAAGGATTCAAGGACAATGGTTAAGGGCCTCCCCCTGAACCTTTTACCCCTTACCCTGAGCCTATTCACATGAAATTCATTGATGAGGTCAACATACACGTCAAGGCTGGCGATGGCGGCCGCGGCTGCCTTTCCTTCCTCCGCGAAAAGTTTGTCCCCCTTGGCGGCCCTGACGGTGGTGACGGCGGTCGTGGCGGTGATGTCCTGCTTGAAGTGGATACGTCCCTTACGACCCTCCTCGACCTGCGCTACAAACATCACCTTAAGGCCAAGAATGGCATTCCCGGCATGGGCAAGAACAAGCACGGTAAAAGTGGCGAAGACCTCGTCATCAAGGTTCCGCCAGGGACCTTGGTCTACGACGACGAGACAGGCGAACTGCTCGCCGACCTGACCAAAGCCGATCATGGCTTTCTGCTGCTCAAAGGCGGCCAGGGCGGTCGTGGAAATGCCCGGTTCCTGACCTCCACCAATCGTGCGCCCCGTCACACTCAACCCGGCATGCCCGGCGAAGAACGCATTCTGAGACTGCAGCTCAAGCTGCTCGCCGATGTCGGCCTGGTTGGCTTACCCAACGCTGGGAAATCGACTTTGATTTCATGTATCTCCGCAGCTCGACCCAAGATTGCCGACTATCCCTTCACGACTCTGGTGCCAAACCTCGGCGTAGTCAAACATGGCGACTTTCGTTCCTTTGTTATGGCGGACATCCCCGGTCTCATTGAAGGCGCTAGTGACGGCCATGGCCTCGGCGCGCGCTTCTTGCGACATATCGAGCGCACTGACCTCTTTCTGCATCTCGTCGACCTCTCCTACTTACAAGAAGGTGACCCGATTGAAAACTTCGAAAAGATCAATCATGAACTCGAACGTTTCAAGCAGGAATTGAGTGAACGTCCCATGCTGGTCGTCTTTACCAAGCAGGACATTACCGAAGTTCGTGAAAAAACCGAGGAAATTCGCGCCGAGTTCGAGCAGCGCGGCTTCAAGACTTTCGCCATCTCCGCGGTGACCAGAGAAGGCCTCCCCGAGCTCGTCACGATCATCGCCAGCGAACTTGATCGTATGCGTCAGGCCGACCCGCTTGACAGCTCTGGCGACGAAGGGTAAAATTTTCAGTCTTTTCAACAACTTCTACAAGTAGAATACAATGCGCACAATTCTTCTGGCACATGTCAAACGAGTCGTAATCAAGATCGGCAGCGGCGTCATCTCCAACGGTGATGGCCTCGACCTCGATCGGATTGCAACCATCTGTGAGGATGTCCACAAACTTCGCCAGCGTGGTTACGAAGTCATCCTGGTTTCTTCTGCTGCGGTCGCGGCAGGCAAAGCAGACCTGGGCATTGTTGGCAAACCGAAGACAATTCCTCTGAAACAGGCCGCTGCCGCCATTGGTCAAAGTCGCCTCATGCGCGCCTACAAAGATTCGTTACGCCAATACGACCTCAAAGCCGGCCAGATTCTCCTGACACGCGATGACCTCGCTAACCGCCGCCGCTACCTCAATGCACGCAACACATTGATGACTCTGCTCGAATACGGCATTGTACCGATTATCAACGAGAATGATTCAGTCGTGGTTGACGAAATCCGTTTCGGCGACAACGACAATCTCTCTGCCATGGCCACCAACCTGGTGGAAGCCCAGCTTCTGGTCATTCTCTCCGATGTTGATGGACTCTACGACAGTGACCCGCGCAAGAATCCAGCGGCGCGACTGGTTTCAGAAGTCGAACGCCTCACCCCCGAGATTGAGGCCATGGCCGGCAACGAAGACACGGACCTCGGCACCGGCGGCATGACCACCAAGCTCAAAGCCGCCAAGCGAGCCACACTCTTTGGTGCGGGTACGGCCATCATCAATGGCCGCACACCGCACAATCTGCTCCATCTTTTCGATGGCCATGAACTCGGCACCTACTTCCTGCCAGCGCGCGACCCGATGGCCGCCCGCAAGCACTGGATCGCCTTCACCAAGAAGCCAAAGGGCAAGCTGATCCTCGACCATGGCGCACAAGCGGCCGTCACAGAGCGCGGCAAAAGCCTTTTACCTTCAGGCATTCATCAGCTTGAAGGTTCGTTTGAGCGTGGCGACGCCGTACGTATCTGCGATCTGGATGGCATTGAATTTGCCAAGGGCGTCACCAACTACACCTCAGCAGAACTGGTACGAATCCTCGGCAAAAAGACCAAAGAGATTGAAGGGATCCTCGGCTACCAGTATGGCGACGAGGTCGTTCACCGCGATAACATGGTGATCAACACATGAAGGAGCAAACAAGATGAACGTAGCTGAACAGATGCTGAAGATCGCGCAGGAGGCCAAAGCGGCATCCCGGATGTTGGCCAGTCTCTCCTCCGCAGTCAAGAACGAACTGCTGCAGAAGATGGCGCAGGCGCTTATAGACCATACCGAACAGTTGATCGAGTCTAACGAAAAAGACCTGATGGCAGCCCGCGAAGAAGGGCTGGCGCCGGCCATGGTCGATCGCCTGACTCTCGACTCGCAACGCATCCGCAGCATGGCAGACGGGCTACGTGAAGTCGCCGACCTTCCTGACCCGGTTGGCGAGATCACCGGCATGTGGCGTCGTCCCAACGACTTGCAGATCGGCCGCATGCGCATCCCGCTCGGCGTGATCGGTATCGTTTACGAGTCGCGTCCCAACGTCACCGCCGACGCTGCAGGCCTTTGCCTGAAAAGTGGCAATGCTGTGATTTTGCGTGGCGGTAAAGAGGCGATTCACTCTAACCTGGCGATCGGCAGAATCCTGAAAAATGAATTGGAGCGCATGCGGCTCCCGACGGCAGCCCTGCAAGTGATCGAAACAACCGACCGAACCGCGGTGCTCGAGCTACTCAAGCTGGAAGAAGAGATCGACCTGATCATTCCACGCGGTGGCGAAGGCCTGATTCGTTTTGTCAGTGAGAACTCCCGTATCCCTGTCATCAAACATTACAAGGGCGTCTGTCATACCTTTGTCGATGCCAGCGCCGACTATGCCAAGGCGGAGAGCATCTGCATCAACGCCAAGGTTCAACGCCCAGGCGTCTGCAACTCCATGGAGACGCTCCTTATCCACCAGGACATCGCCGAAACGTTCGTCCCCTATATCGCTTCGGCCATGCGCGCCCAGGGCGTCGAACTGCGCGGCTGCGAAACAACCAGAGAGTTTGCCCCGGAGGCACAACCGGCAACCGAAGAGGATTGGCACGCCGAGTACCTGGACCTGATTCTGGCGGTGCGAGTTGTCGAGAGTCTCGATGAAGCCATTGACCACATCCAGACCTACGGCTCGCTGCATACGGAGGTCATCGTCACCCGCGATTACGAGAATTCGCAACGATTCCTGCGCGAAGTCAACTCGAGTGTCGTCATGATCAACGCCTCATCGCGTTTTTCCGATGGCAATCAATTTGGGCTCGGTGCAGAAATCGGCATTTCAACAACAAAGCTGCATTCATTCGGCCCTATGGGACTCGAAGATTTGACGACGCGTAAGTTCATCGTCCTTGGTGACGGTCAGATTCGGACCTGACAAAAACAGGACTGATTAGACAAGATCTTACTTCAACGCAGAGACACACAGATGCGGAGAGATTTTTTCTGACGGCGCCAGAGAGAATGGCGTTTTCTCTTTGGCTCAGTGCCTTTGCGTTAAAAATTATGACCATTTTGCCTTGGACTTAAACCATGAAGACCGGCATCCTCGGCGGCACATTTAACCCGATCCACCTCGCTCACCTGCGCATTGCGGAAGAAGTGCATCAGACGCTTGAACTCGACAGAACTCTTTTTATTCCGGCAGCAGAACCTCCCCACAAAGATGTCGCCGGCGAGGTTTCCTTCGCCCACCGTCTCGCCATGGTCGAGGCTGCAATTAAAGATTACCCGGCCTTCCAGGCCTCCGATCTCGAGCTGCAGCGGAGTGGCAAGAGCTTCTCTGTCGACACCTTGGAGATTTTGCGCCAGGAGGATCCGCAAGGGGAACTTTACTTCATCATTGGCCTCGATTCTTATCGTGACATCGCTTCATGGAAAAATGTTCCCCGCATTTTCAGTCTCAGCCACCTGGTTGTCACAACCCGTCCTGGCGTCGTAATCAAGGATTCTCTGGAGCCCCTCTCCGTTGCGATGCACAAAGACTTCTGTTACGATGAAGATGCAAAAAAAATACGCCACAAATCAGGCAATTATCTGATTTTTCTGGAAGAGACCAGGCTCGACATCTCATCAACACAGATTCGTGCGCTGAGAAGAAAAGGCCAACCGATTGAGCACCTTGTTCCTGCTGCCGTCGCAGCCTACATTGAAGAGAATGGCCTCTATAAAGAGAGCCCGTATCAATAAAAGAAGCACACTTTAAGCAGAAAAAACCTAAAACTAGGGAGTCACTAATTTGTTATCCCAAGACCGGGCGCAAAAATGCGCCGCTTTAGCCCTCGACAAAAAAGCATTTAACGTCCGCGTTCTCGACGTTCGTAAGATTTCATCACTAACCGATTTTCTTGTACTCGCCTCCGGCAGCTCCGATCGCCAGGTCAAAGCGGCCGCAGAATCGGTACATCTCGGCCTGAAAAGCGAACACGCTACCATGCCGATCGGTATCGAGGGCCTTAACGAAGGCCGCTGGGTACTGATCGACTACGGTGATGTCATGGTGCACATTTTCCACGAACCGGTTCGACTCTTCTACGACCTGGACGGTCTCTGGTGTGACGCTGAAGAGATCCAGATTCAGGAAGACACTATGGCGGACCAGGAAAACCCGTGAAATTAAGCCTGCTCTGTGTCGGTCGCCTTAGCCTGCCGTTCGCGAATGAAGGCTGCGCCGAATTTTCCGGGAGGTTGAAACGTTATCTGCCCCTCGTCATCCATGAGATCAAAGAGCATAAGACAGGACGCAAACAGGACCTGCCACGCATCATTGCTACAGAGGGTGAAGCTCTCGGGCAGAAGATCCCGCCCGGAGCCTTTGTGATTGCACTGGACCAGGGCGGCAAAAAGCTGAGTTCCGAGGGGCTTGCAGACCTGATGAAAGATCATATGCTGCGCAGCATTCCGGAATGGACGCTTTTAATAGGTGGCCCCTATGGCTTGAGTGACTCCTTGAGGAAACGGGCAGACCTGACCCTCTCCCTGTCACCCATGACCCTGACTCATCAGATGGCACGTCTGCTGCTGCTTGAACAACTCTACAGATGTTGTACGATTATTCGCAACGAACCCTACCACCACTAGTAGCAGAAAGATTGTTCCATCAACCCTTTTCAAGTGATTTTTTCTTCGCCAGAAAGCCCTCTTTTGTGGTTAACTGACAGACCATACAATTTTCAGACATGTTAAGGAGAGTAGCATGAGTAAACGTTTCAACCAGGTCAAGGAGCAGTTACTGAAAGAGCGCCAGAGCCTTCTTCAGGAAGTCAGCAATTCCTATGAAGCCTGCCGTGAGATTGGTCAGGATGGCGTGCCTGATATCGGTGACATGTCCTCTGCAGCCTACAGTCGCGACGTCCTCTTTAACGTCAGCGAAACTCAACGTCAGCGTATCAACGACATCGATGTCGCCCTGAATCAGATTGAAAAAGGCGAATATGGCATCTGCATGAGCTGCGGTGAAGATATTTCACCCCGGCGGATGGAAGTCAGGCCATTTTCCCGTTATTGTATAGAATGCAAAACCGACATTGAAAAATTTGGTGAATAACCCTGATCTTAAGTGCTTCATGACGATAAGCCTACCGGGAGGGTCACAATGATTTATCTGGCAATATTAACCTTCGTTTTTGTTATTTTTGCATTCTGCTTCCTCTACTTCTGGGGTATCAATCCGGGAGATATGACAGTCTTCTACGCGGCAGGCGAGGGACTGACTTTTCCGGCTCCAATCATTATCATCGGGGCGATTCTGATCGGCTTGCTGCTGGGTAACGGACTGCATATCCTGAGTCTTATCGCTCATTCATTTTCTCATTGGCGTCGCGATCATAGCCAGAAAAAGGCTCAGGAGACGAATGCTATTTATCGCGAAGGCGTCGGCCGGCTCCTCTCCGGCGACCTGAAAAAAGCGCGTACCCTTCTAAAAAAGGCCATTGATCGTGACCCCAAACGGGTCGACACACTGATCGCCATGGCCAATCTGGCCGCCCAGGAGGGCAACTCTACAGAGAGCCTTGGCCTGTTGCGAAAAGCCGGAGATCTGGACCCGAAAAGTCTCGAGGTTCTTTTCAAGACGGCAGCTATCCAGGAAGAGACAGGCCATGATGATGAAGCCATGGTTTCTTACCAGGAGCTTATTAGCCGCGAAAAGGACAACCGTAAAGCGCTTCGCTCTCTGCGAGACCTCTACATCAAGCATGACCGCTGGCAGGAGGCTCTTGAAACCCAGCGTCAGGTGCTCAAGGCCGGACCGGGAGCTAACCGCGTTGCCGATGAGAAAGCCCTGCTTCTCTACCTGCGCTATGAAGTGGCCAGCCAGTCAATATTGAACGGTTCTGCAGATCAGGCTAAATCGGAACTGAAGGACATCCTGCGCCAGGAGCCTGATTTTGCTCCGGCTCAAGTCTCCCTTGGTGATGCCCTGGTCGCTTTAAAACAGGGAGACGACGCGGTCAAAATCTGGCAGGAAGGCTACAAGAAGCTTGGCAAAGGTGTTTTCCTCGAACGTCTTGAGGACTACTTCATGGAGCGTGAAGATCCTTCTTCACTCCTGAACTTCTTCCGCAGCCAGGTCCTCGAGCAAGGTGATGATCTCATGTTCCGCCTCTTCTATGGCAAGCTCTGTCTTCGCCTGGAAATGGTCGACGAGGCCAAAGAGCAGCTTCAGGCGGTCGAAAGCTCCGGCGTCGAATCCCCTCAGGTACATCTCCTGCTTGCAGAAACCTACCGTCGCTGCCGCGAGCCGGAGCAGGCCATCAGTGAATACAAAAAGGCTCTTGGCATCTCCAAACGCCTGCACCTGAACTTCGTCTGTGAAAAATGTCAGCACGTCTCTGCCGAATGGAACAGTCGCTGTCCAGCCTGCGGCGAATGGAATACGAGCAGTCTGGTCGATCGCAAGCTGATCCAGGAGGCACGTCCT
>JAOUDB010000056.1 GCA_029859485.1 Desulfuromonadales bacterium
CGTCACCCAAAACCAGAGAGTCATTTTCAAGAGGAGCGTCGCATTTGGCGCAGGTTGCATTGACGCCCATTCCACACTTCGCACAGGTATAAGTTGCCATTTCATTTCTCCTTAAGGTTGTTATGAATGAACTCGTTAGCCTCACCGGCTTACTCAAAAACGGTACCCTAAATGTCTACAATAGCGACAGGGGTCTGTCAAACAATTGAGGCAATTTCAGGAGCCATTTTTCAAACGAATACCATCGCCGGGAAGTTCGATCAATCCCTCTTTGTAAAGGTTGCCAACACCTTTCTTGAAAAGCTTCTTGCTTAAACCGAGCATCGCCTGAATATCTTCAGCAGGACTCTTGTCGTGCAGGGGCAGAAAGCCATCATGGTCGATCAAAGCTTTCATGACTTTTCCGCGGGCATCGTCCCTGTCGCTTCGGGTTCCCATACTCAGGGTACAGTCAACTTTGCCATCGGGACGAATCTGCCGGATATAGCCTTTCACCTGGTCTCCGTATTTCAGGCGACTACCAACCTCGTCGTTATAGAGCAAACCGGCAAAGCGATGATTGATAATCACCTTGGCTCCAATCTCGGTAAATCCCCAGACGATCAGGTCAACTTCCTGACCTTCGCCCAGAGTTTCATCAACAGCAGAGAGCCCTTTTTCGACACGCGCCGTACCGATCGGCCGCCCCTCACGATCGAGCCGCACCTTAACCAGGTAACGCCCACCGGGCTTCATCTCTACCAGCTGCTCTTTGACCGGCACCAGCAGATCTTTGAACAATCCCCAGTCCATGAAAGCTCCATGAACATTGACCTGGCTTGCGCGCAGCAGGGCATACTCACCAACCTCGGCAAAGGGCTGGCGCAGCGTAGCGACAGGCTCCCCGGAAGCATCCGCATAAACAAAAACCAGAAGTGTATCGCCCTTCTTGATTTCTTCGTCAAGCTCCCGTTTTGGCAAGAGCGCTTCTTGCCGACCGGAACGCAACCAGGCACCTTCTTCATCTATTCGTGACACTTCAAGTCGATTCATATGGCCAAGGTCGAACATTGGTATTCTCCATTCTGATAAGTTTTTCTGCCGCTTAAGTTTAACACCAAGCGCCTCGGGCGCAGGATAAAATCATCTTTAAATCTGATTTTAAACGAACTTAATAGCTGAACGATTAGGTTATGGTCCTTAAACAGGACCTAAAGTAAAAAGGATAACGCAAAGGCGCCAAGGAAAACCAGGAAAGACGCAATGGATAAATCTGGTGCAATAAACATGTTTTTTTCTGCGTTCTTTCTTCAGTCTTTGCACCTGCGTTAAATGCTTAGTTTCCTTGGTTTGGTTTGTCGGGCCAATTTCAAAAAAATCTTCATGATTCTTCGCACACACATCCGCACGCTAACACCGCCGGTGTTTCACGGCCAAATGTAATAAGCTGTCCATTTTCCTTTGCATGGCAACCTCACTCTGCCATAATCCCTCACGATTATCCGGGAAGAGAGTATTCATGGCATTTATTAATCTCCGCAACATCAGTCTGGCCTTCGGGGGCCCGAGTCTTTTCGAAGACGTCTCCCTGCGTATCTCCAAAGGCGAACGCATCTGTTTGCTCGGTCGCAACGGCACAGGCAAATCGACCCTGCTCAAAGTGATTTCCGGCGAGCTTCCACCTGATGGTGGAGTCATAGATCGTCAACAGGGGCTACGGGTCGCACGCCTCGAGCAGGACGTACCGCGCAACCTGCGAGGGACTATTTATGAAGCCCTCGCCGGAGGACTTGGCCAGGCTGGCTCGCTGCTGAACCGCTACCACGAACTCAGCCTGCGCTTGGAGCAAGGAGAGTCTGATCTGCACAAGGAGCTCTCCGAGATTCAACATGAGCTGGAGAGTTGTGATGGCTGGGCTCTGCAGCAGCAGATTGAGCAGGTTCTCTCCCGCCTCAAACTGGACGCCGACCTGCCAGTGCAGGGACTCTCGGGAGGGATGATGCGACGGGTTCTTCTCGGACGGGCCCTTGCTGTTAATCCCGACATCCTGTTACTTGATGAGCCGACCAACCATCTGGACATCGAATCGATTACCTGGCTTGAAGGATTCCTCAAACGCGAGAATCTGACTCTGGTCTTTGTCACACACGACCGGGCCTTTTTACGTAACCTGGCAACCCGTATTGTCGAGATAGACCGTGGCTGTCTGTACGACTTCGCCTGCGATTACGACACCTTTCTGCTGCGCAAAGAAGAGCACCTTCACGCCGAGAGTCAGGAGAACGCACGCTTTGACAAGAAGCTGGCGGAAGAGGAAGTCTGGATCCGCAAAGGGATCAAGGCACGACGCACCCGTAATGAAGGGCGGGTCCGCGAGTTGAAGAAGATGCGAGAAGAGCGCAGCCAACGACGCGCACGGATAGGCAACGCCAACTTCAACCTACAGGAAGCCGATCGCAGCGGAAAGCTGGTCGCTAAAGTAAAGGGGCTTACTTTCGCCTATGCTGAGTCTCCCGTGGTCAAGGACTTTTCAACGACCGTCATTCGCGGTGACCGGATCGGCATCATCGGCCCCAACGGGGTGGGCAAAACCACCCTGCTCAAGTTGATTCTCGGCGAGCTGCAGCCGCAACAGGGTGAAGTCAAGCTCGGCACAAACCTGCAGACAATTTATTTTGACCAACTACGGGAGCAACTCGATCCGGAACTGACGGTACAGCAGAACCTCGCCGGCGAACAGGATACGGTGGTGGTTGGCGGCAAAGCCCGGCATGTCATCGGTTATCTGCAGGATTTTCTGTTCACACCCGACCGCATCCGTAGCCCGGTACGCATTCTTTCCGGTGGGGAACGCAACCGGCTTTTACTTGCCCGGCTTTTCACCCGGGAAGCTAACGTCCTGGTGCTTGACGAGCCCACCAATGACCTGGATCTGGAAACCCTCGACCTGCTGGAAGAGTTACTCGCCGACTTCAAGGGCACCCTGTTTCTGGTCAGTCATGACCGGGCTTTCTTAAATCGGGTCGTCACCAGCACAATCGTCTTCGAAGACAACGACCAGATAAACGAGTACGTCGGCGGCTACGATGACTGGTTGCGACAGAAAGAAGAGAACGAAGAACCGCTGCCAGTGGTTGGGGCGACCAAGGAGAAGCCAAAAAAAGAACGCGTCCGTAAACTGACGTTCAAAGAGAAGCAAGAGCTTGAAGAGTTACCGGTAAAGATAGACGAGTTGGAGGCTGAGATCTCTGAACTCCATGAAAAAATGGCTGACCCCTATTTTTATCGCAACGCCGGGGAACTGGTCGCTGAAACCACGGCACAACTGGAAGCGCTCGAATCAGAGCTTAGCGAAACCTATGCCCGCTGGGAAAAACTCGATGCCTTGAATAATTGAAGTCACAAAAGGCGGCCGGTCACAGAGTTATCCATGCCGAAACCTTTCACTTTTTGATCTTTACGTTATTCTTTACAATAGGCAAACAGGTTGACCCTCTTTATGGTGACAAATGAGCATTCTGATTGTTGACGATTCTCTGGTTTCCCGTACCTTCATTAGCAATCTTCTCAATGAAGTCGGCTACACGGAGCTGATTCTCTGCGAGTCTATCGAGGATGCGTACAAAACCATCGGCTTTGACGACCCGGAGACAACCAGCACCGACCTCGACCTGATCCTGCTCGACATCAATCTGCCCGGCAAAAGCGGCACCGACGCCTGCCAGGAAATTTCTGAACATGAGGTTTTCTGCGACATCCCGATTATTGTTATCAGTGGCGCCGACCATCTTGACGGGTTGGAAGCAGCCTTTAAAGCCGGCGCTTCAGACTACATCACCAAGCCTCCAAGCCATACCGAGCTCCTCGCCAGGATCCGCTCAGCCCTGCGTTTAAAAACAGAGATGAATCAGCGCAAGGCTCGTGAAGAAGATCTGCTGGTTCTCAACGATCGCCTGGCCGAGATGAACCGGGAGCTGGAAAGACTTTCCACAACCGACAGCTTGACCGGCCTGGCCAATCGGCGCTCATTCAATGAATTTCTTTCCCGCGAATGGTTAAGAGAGCAACGCGAGCAGGAACCTTTTTCCGTAATTATGATCGACATCGATCACTTCAAAAAATATAATGATCATTACGGCCACCTGGAGGGCGATGTCTGCCTGCAGAAGGTCGCATGGGCACTGCAGAGCGCCCTTTGTCGACCCGGTGATCTGCTTGCTCGCTACGGAGGGGAGGAGTTTGTCGCTATCCTGCCACATACCGATCTGCAAGGGGCTGTGGAGCTGGCAGAGAATCTGCATCAGCGGATTCGGGAACTGGAACTTGAACACGAAAATTCACCGGTATCATCAAACGTGACTGTAAGCGCTGGCATCGCCAGTGTGATCCCCAATCAAAGCATCTCACCTTCCCAGGTGGTTGCCATGGCAGACAAAGCGCTCTACGCAGCCAAGCAGGCCGGCAGGAATCAAAGTGCCATAGCGACACCCCCCTCATGCGAAGCGCAATCACTGAATTAAGAGACCTGAAGATGCCCGTTGAACAACCTCTACCAAAGACAAAGCATGGCCTGCGCGCGTTGCCCTGGGATTCTGAACAAAAGCCACTCATGCTGGCCCCATTGCAGGGTCTGACCAACCGCGCGACGCGCTCTCTGTTTATTGACTGGGTTCGGCCCGACGTGGTTTTCACCGAGTTCATGCGTGTCAGCAGCGTCGGCCGTAAACATCTGTCCAAAAACGACCTCAAAGAAGCCGTCAGTACGACCGGAGGAGTGCCATTGGTCGCACAGTTGGTCGGCAATAACAGCCAGGCGCTGGTGAAGGCGGCCGAACACGCAGAAGCCGCCGGCGCCCTGCATATCAACCTGAATATGGGATGTCCTTACGGGCGTACGGCCAGCGGCGCAAGTGGTGGCGCCATGCTGCAGTATCCGGAGATTCTTGCCGAAATGCTGCCGGCTTTACGCCACGCCATCTCCGGGACTTTCTCGATCAAACTAAGGGCTGGATACAAGGACCCCGGGGAGATTTTTGCTCTACTGCCGTTGATTACTGACGCCGATGTCGACTTTCTGGTCATACACCCACGCACAGTCACGCAAAAGTACGCGGGATCAGCGGACCACAGGATCACGGGACGGGTCGTACGTGAGCTATCCATACCGGTGATCGCCAATGGTGATATCCGCACGGCTGAGCAGGGGTTGCGCATCCTTGAAGAGACCGGTGCCGCCGGGCTGATGCTCGGGCGGGGCGCGATTGCTGATCCGTTGCTCTTTGAACGCCTGCGCAAGCAACACACCGAAGAGCCAACGGAAGCCGAAACCGCTCTCATGCTACATCGCTACCTGAAGGAGTTGCTCAGACTTTACAGTGAGCTTTTCTGCGGTGAACGACAGATCCTCGACAAGGTGAAAAATGTCCTGTCCTTCATTGACACCCCGGGCTTCTCGAAACGGATCACGAAGATGAAACGGGTTCACAACCTCGCCGACCTGTCAGCCCTGATCGAGGCACTTTGAAAGATTATGAACGAAATCCCCGATTTTGATCACACTGAGTTGCTCGAACTGGTAAAGGCGCGTATGCCGTTCGGCAAATACGAAGGGCGGCTGATCATCGATCTGCCGGAGGATTATCTGGTCTGGTTTGCCAGTAAAGGTTTTCCGCAAGGCCTTGTGGGCAGGAGGTTGCAGGCGGTCTATGAGTTTAAACTGAACGGCCTTGACGCTCTTTTTGATCCACTGCGCTGAAGAAAATGTGAAAAAACCTGTCTCTAAAGCTCAACAACGTTAAAATCATAACGACCCACGCCCTGTACCAGCAGGTATTTTGCCGTCTCAGATGTCATATTAACAACTCTGTGTACCCGCGTCACCGCAACCTCACAACGCTCCCCGCAAACAAGTTCAACAGACTCCCGAGGGTCTTGATACTCCACGGCAATCGAGCCTTGCAGGCAAAGCATCCGATCAGTCACCTCAGAGTGAAAGTGCCAGGCCGTCGCCTCGCGGGCGTCGAGAACCATGATGCGGACCCGAACGCTTCCAGTCTCAAGAATGACCTCATCGCGAGCGTTCATTAATCACTCCTTGAACGAACCCAAAAGGGCGTCTTAACCTCAGACAAAGGGCCATGCTTCAGATCACGGCTTGGTGGGCAGGGATAATGTCTCCGGTCGGACACACGTAGCGTACCTCACAACACAGGTCAAAGCCGATCCGTTCATGCACAACCTTGCGGATATGTGCAATCAGGTTCAAAACGTCTTCTGATGTAGCGCCCCCGAGATTGACAATAAAATTGGCGTGTTGATGAGAGACTTCAGCCTTGCCGATGCGTGTCCCTTTCAGCCCGGCATCTTCAATGACCTTGCCTGGAGGACCGACGCTAGCGTGCATCTCACTGGTGCTGAGAAATACAGAGCCACAGTTGGGTTGCTTGCGTGGGAATTTGCGGCGACGCTCACGCAAATCGTCCAGCATCATTTGACGAATATTCCGCGGTTCCTGCCGTTCACATTCCAGCTCCACCTTAACCACCACGGCGCCGCTACCCTGCAGAGCACTCCGACGATAAGCAAAAGCACACTCGTCGCGGTTGAGCTCCAGCTGCGTGCCGTCCTGGTCGACAATCCAAACCCGGCGCACGTTTTCACCGATGCCTTTACGTTGACTTCCGCCATTCATCAGGACCAACCCCCCGAGCGTTCCGGGAATACCAATCGTGTGTTCCAACCCCGCCAGGCCGGCGAGCATCGCTTTGCGGGCCAAACCAGGAACCCAGGCGCCGGCTTCGGCGACAATCCTGTTTTCAGAGATCTCAACACGGGACAGGCTTTTTCCGAGCTTGAGGATAATACCGCGCAGCCCGGAGTCATCAAAAAGCAGGTTCGTGCCTTGGCCAATCACCGTCAGGGGGATGTCGTGGAGACGGGCAAAAGAGACCACGCGCGCAACCTGCGCAATCGTTTCAGGCTCAACCAACAGATCGGCAGGACCGCCAATCTGCCAGCTGTTATGATCGGCAATCGGGGCATCAAACAGAGTGCGGCCAACGCCAGCGTCTACGAGCTGGGCAAGTTGCTGTGAACGATGATCAGGGATTGATCGAGGGGACATTGCTTTTCCTGTAAAAGTCTTTTAGCAGCGGTCTCTGTCAAAAGATTCGAGTTAATTCTTCCTGTGAGTCAGCGACTGTTTGGTTCTGGAGAGTGGTAGCTTGGCCAGAAACACCACGTGACGAAAGCCTCCCCGCCCGGGCCGCTCGTGGCTGACAGTGAAGCCAGCGGCACAAAGACGCTTGTCGAAGCTCTCATCATAATTTTCACCCCAGATAGAAAACATGCCGCCGGGATTCAGCGCAGCTTTCACATTGTCAATCGCACGACTGCCGTAGAGGGGGTCTTTGATCTTGTGGGTATGATAATGCGGTCCCTTGTAAAGGTCAAAGACGATGGCATCAAATTTTTCCAAGCCACCTTTCCGTCCCGTATTTCGAACCAGGTCAGCCACGTCGCCAATCTCGACGCGAACCCGCGGATCGCTCGCAGCGCCGTCAGTCAATCGTGACAAGGGTCCCCGACACCAATCGAGGACAACAGGGTTGAGCTCGGCAACAACGACTTCTGCAGTTACAGGCAGTGAATCGAGTACCGCCCGGAGAGTACAGCCCATACCTAGCCCACCAACCAGAACCCGGGGTGTAGAATGACTTTTGAGATGCTGGCAACCGAGTTGGCCGAGAACCACTTCGGAACGGTTCGCCATGCTGTTCATCAGCACCAGGCCCCCAACGGTGATCAAAAAATCCCGCTCATCGCGCTGACGCAGTTCAAGGACACCTTCGTCCGTATCAATACTCTCTATTGTTTTCCAGGGTTTGGCCATTAAAGTTCCATTAAAATAAGGATGTATAACCCAAACAAAGGGAATACGTCCTTACACCAGAACAGTCAAAGCTGAAATCAAAAGCCCAACGCAAAGACGCTAAGAAAAGCCAAAAAAGACGCAAAGGGAGACTATCCTCGCTTTTTGAAGTGGTTTTCTTTGCGGGCTTTCTTTAGCCCTTCGCGCCTTCGCCTAAAGCGCCTGCTTTTGGTGCGTTAAATACTTACAACCTTTTTTGGGGTTATAAGTCCGTTAAAAGAAAGGGGACAGGCACCTGCGGAGCCAGTCCCCTTCATCATCTTTCAAGCAAACAAGGTTAAATGCTTACTTCGCTTCTTTCAGATAACGATAATAATCTGAGTCAGTGGATATCACCAACCGGCCGTTCTTCTGGATCGACTTTTTATAAGATTCCAGAGTCCTCAGAAACGTATAGAACTCTTTGTCCTGGTTATAAGCCTCAGCGTAAATCGCTGCAGCCTCAGCATCAGCCCCGCCACGCACCTCGAGAACCTTACGATAAGCCTCGGAGCTGATCTCCTTGAGCTCGCGTTCCATCTGGCCGAGGATATCAGCCTTCTCGCCCTCGCCTTCGGATCGATACTGGGCGGCAACCTTTTTACGCTCGTTGATCATACGCTCGTAGACCCGGGTTCGCACCTGCTCTACATAGTTAATGCGTTTAATCTGCACATCAAGCAGTTCAATGCCGTAATCAGGAGTATTGGCACGTGCCTTGTCGAGGATTCCCGCCATAATCTCTTCGCGGCCAACCAGGTTCTCCTTGGCGACCTCGACACCTTCAACCTCGAAGCGCTCTTCGCCACCGCCTTCTCGGACCTCATAATCGCTGCCGCGTACCAACTCCACCAACAGACGACCGGAGACGGCATCGCGCACCACAGAATCAATGATATCGTCGAGGCGACTCATAGCACCGCGTTCGGTAGCAACCGTGGTATAGAACAGAAGTGGATCCTTGATGCGCCAACGAGCCGTGGTATCAATCCAGATGAATCTCTTGTCCTTGGTCGGGATCTGGTTCGGATCACCATCCCATTTCAGGATGCGCTTTTCAAAGCGGCTGACCTTCTGCACAAAAGGGATCTTGAAGTGCAAACCAGACTCAGAGACATCCCCCACCGGTTTACCGAACTGGGTGACAATCGCTTGCTCTGCTTCATTAACCACGTAGAGACCATCCACACCGACAAAAAGCGCGGCAATGATAATGACAAAGATAATGGGAGCTTTCATTATTTGGCCCCTCCTTCCAACGCTTTGCGCAAGGGCAACAACGGCAGTGCCCCGGCGTTTTTGGCGTCCATAACGTAGATTTCATCCAAGCGGGGCAGGACCTCTTCAAGTGTTTCCAGGTAGATTCTACTCCGGGTCACCGAAGGCGCCTTGCGATACTCGGTCAGAAGAGCAAGAAAACGGTTGGTCTCGCCGCGAGCCTTGTTGACACGCTCAACGGCATAACCTTCCGCCTCCTGAAGAACTTTCTTGGCCTCACCACGGGCGCGGGGGACCTCTCTGTTAAACTGTTCGCGGGCCTGGAAGATCAGGCTTTCACGCTGCTGCTCAGACTCATTGACCTCGTTGTAAGCAGCCTTAACCGGGTCAGGCGGAGTCACATCCTGGAACTTGACGGTAACGATGCGCACACCGATGTCATAATTATTGAGGGTTGATTGCAGATCTACCTGGATTTCGTTGGCCAGCAAGGCGCGTTCGGTGGTCAAAACCTCCGTAACGTTGGCGTTGCCGATCGCCTTGCGCACCATGGCTTCGGCGATATCACGAATGGTCCCGACCGGATCTTTGATGCGGAAAATGAACTTGAACGGATCGGAAACCTGGAACTGGACAATCCACTCGACGTCACTGACGTTCAGATCACCGGTCAAAGTCAAAGACTCCTCTTCGAGCCCCTTCTTGGTGTAGGTGGAACGGACATCAGGCTTGACGGTACGAAAGCCGAATTCCTCTTTCAAAACACGACCGGTCTGCACCAGGTAAACCCGGTCAACGCCGAGAGGTATTTTGAAATGTAGGCCCGGTTCCGCAAAACTGTGGAATTTGCCGAACCTTAGTACGACCCCAGTCTCTTCCGTATCGACCTCGTACATACTGCTGTATCCGCCAACGAGGATCAAAAAGGCTATGATCACTATCGGCAAGAAGCCCTTTTGCTGGCCAAATTTATTCTT
>JAOUDB010000003.1 GCA_029859485.1 Desulfuromonadales bacterium
TCAACTCTGAACCAAGAGGAACCGGTTTTATGTAGCGAACGTTGAGATTGACAGTAACACCAAAGGTGTTGCTGTCTGTTGTCATCATGATTGCGCGGCCGATAACTTCATCGAGGATTGTCGCAGAAATACCACCATGCATCACATTGGGATAGCTCTGATGCTCATTAAGTGGTGTAAACACGGCGATGAGCTCATTGCCCTCTGTCTCGTAAAAGCGGGTTTTAAGGCCAAAAGCATTATCAACGCCGCAGACGAGGCAATTCTTGGATATATTCTGGCTATGTACAATTTTGTGGTTCATAGGGTCCCCGATGACAATAAATAAGTTTCAATCCAGATAAGACGGAACCCGTCTTGTTATCTTGGCTTTCAGGTAAAGGCTTCACAGACCCCGTCCCAAAAGGAGGACAGGTCGAGAAAGAACAAAAGGGAAATGGCCGCAAGACCAAGCCCGGCAACCACGGCAAGTGCAACATAATGTTTCTTCATGTCCCCCAACCTCCTCCATGAACAAGATATTACGACAAGCAAAACATGTATCTAGCGGCCAGGGCTGAGCTCTATTTGTCCTTCTGCGTCCACTTGCTGCCGTCCAGAAGCTCAAATTCGGCATTTATGAATGGCCTGTCCTGCTGCTTGACCTGATCGATATACTCCCTGCCCGCCTCACTGGCGGTTTTCTTTTTAAGGCCCTGCTTGTTCACCTTAAGCAGTTCAAGACTCGCCTGATGCTTTCTGAGCCCTGGCAGTGGCACAGCAAGTGCGACCACCAATGCAATAAAAGCGATCAGATAGAGGAGAGTCTGATTGATCTGAATCGGCAAAGGCACCCAGAGCGCCAGGTTGAATATCAGAATACCGCCCCAGAAAATGCCCTTGAAGATCCTTGACGTTTTTTGACTTTCCGCACGCAGAGCTTTGATCTCTTTAACGGTAAGTGGTTTACCATTGTTGATGGCATCCTTAACAAGCTGCTCTATTGGATTAATCTTGCTGCGCATCTGATTTTATTTCTCCAGAGGTGGATGTTGCTGACTCTCTCTTAGTTATGGGCTGTTCAGCTTGTTTACTGGCCTCTTCTTTCGATTTCTTGCGATTGCGGGAAAAACGCAGGTAACTATTCAGCAGCCAGCCGATGGCTAGACCTGCAGAAAAAGCAAAAAGAACCAGGAGAGCGAGAGAGACATCAACCGACCCTGCCAGGTAATTTATCGAGACCAGACCAGTATTCAGATAAACAAAGAGAACCATAATAGAGATAAGAATGATGCTGATGACAAGTTTGACTTTCATAGGCCGACCTCTAATAATGTGCGTGTGCAAATAAACTCTGGGGAAACTTGCCAATAACAGGATTCGCGCTAATCTATTGACAGTTTATGCAACGCATTCATTTTACACGGTTTAAGGGAGAGCGTCATGAATAAATCGATCCTTTTCTTCAGTCTGTTCTTCTTGCTTGCTGTTCAGGGCCAGGCAAACGAGGCGCCCTCTTTAAGCCTGGGGAAAACCCTTTTCGAATCTACGGAACTCGGTAGCAAAGGGAAAAGCTGCCAAACCTGTCATTCTCAAGGCAAAGGCCTGGATATGATCGGAGATTTTAACGACGAAGAACTTAAGGATATTATCAACGCCTGTCTCCGTGACGCTCTAGGCGGCAAACTCATCTCTGTGGAATCCCAGGAGATGGTGGCGTTGCTTGCATACGTGAGGAAGTTTCAAAAGAGATAACAGCCACGTAGCGCGGGAAGATGGATGTGATAAACCAGACAAACAAAACCCGAAGGGGACAGATTGATTTCTGTCCCCTTCTATCTTCGTGGTTCAAGGTAAGTCGTTAAGACACGCGGCGGACAAAATATCTCCGCTCAGGACGACCGACGGCACCGTAAATCAACTCTGCAGTCAGCTGGCCATTGACTGTGAGATATTCGAGATAGCGACGAGCGGTCGTGCGGCTGGTTCCGATCTTGGCTCCGACTTCCTCTGCACTGAAACCGTCAGGGTGCGGGTTTTCGAAAACTCCCTGAACCTTATTCAATGTAAATGCATCTATTCCCTTTGGCAGAGCTGGTTCTCCAGGCTGACTGTCTTTGTAGGGGTGCAGGAGGCGGTCAATATCCTTCTGGTCGAGACTGGTCTCGGTTTGTAAGCTCCGACGATGTTCACGAAAACTCTCAAGGGCCTCCTTGAAGCGGGAGAACATGACTGGCTTGAGAATGTAGTCAAACACCCCGCCGCGCATGGCCTCTTGCAATGGTTCCAACTCCTTTGCTGCCGTGATCAGGATGACATCAGTGGCCTGACGACTGGCGCGAATTCGCCAGAGTATCTCAGTCCCTAGCCCATCGGGAAAATACAGGTCAAGCAAGACCAGGTCTGGTTCGAAAAGTTCACACATCTTTTCTGCATCTACCAGGCTGTCTGCAAGGCCAACGACGGTGAAACCGCCAACTTTTTCGGTAAAGTGTCGATGGATCTCCGCAATTTTAGGATCATCCTCAACTATCAACACGCTGAAATCCATCTCAGAACCTCCCTTGTTTCGGGATGAATACGGAGAAAAGAGCCCCGCCAAGATCACTGTCACTCAGGGTGATTTGACCGCCAAGATCCCTGAGAGCTTTCCTCGCCAGGTAGAGTCCATGGCCACGGTCGTTTTGCTTGGTCGTGAAGCCCCTTTCGAAGATCTGTTCACTTTTCTCTGCGGGCACCCCTGCACCTGAATCTTCGACTTCGAAAACCAGATCGTTGCTGACATCGGTCATAGACAGCTTGACTTTTGCTTGATGCTCACCCTGAAGAGCAGCGTCAAAAGCATTGTCGAGCAAGTTGCCAAGGATGGTTACCAGTTTTTCACGGCTGAGTTCAGACGGCACGTCTTTAAGCTGGCTGTCGGGGTCGATCTCGAACTCGATGCGCAGTTCTTGAGCGTGGTTGTACTTGCCGAGGATAAAAGCAGCCAGGACCGGAAAGGGTACAGCCTTAGCGAGAAAAGCAATCAACCCTTGGTAACCCGCGGTTTCCTGGCTGATCAACTCCAGAGCCTCTTTATCATGGTCGATCTGGATCAACCCGGCAATAGTGTGGAGTTTGTTTGAATATTCATGGGTCTGGGCTCGTAACATTTCGGAGTATTCTTTGACTTGGGAGAACTGCTTAGCGAGTATGTCAAGTTCGTCCCGGCGCCGAAAACTGGCGACAGCACCGATAATTGTATCCTGCTCAATCATCGGTACCGTGTTAATGAGCATGATGGTTCCATTCACTTCAAGTTCCTGATCATGTCTCTGCTCTCCTCCGGAGAGGATACGGCTCAATTTTGCTCCCGGAAGGACGTCTTTGATTGGTTGGCCAATAATTTGCGACTCCGAATCTTTGCCAAGGATGACAATAGCTTGCCGATTGACCACGGTGACATTTGCATGACGATCAATGGCGACAACTCCCTCGCGGATCGAATCAATAATCGTTTCACGTTCGGTTAACAGGCGGGCAATCTGCTCAGGCTCCAGGTCAAATATCGCGCGCTTGAAACGGTTAGAGATGCTGACGGCACCAAGAATCCCGAAGACAACCAGGACACCGACAAGTACCCCCACTTTAAGTTGATGGTCATGGATGATGACACGCACATTTTCCTGAAGATAGCCGACAGAGACGACTCCGACAATGCCTCCACTCTCATCAAAGATCGGCACTTTACCCCGGATAGACGGACCGAGAGTTCCCACGGCTCGTGAAACATAGGATTCACCACGCTCAAGAGCCGGAGCATTGTCACCGCCGACCATTTTTTTACCAAGTCTATCTGGTTTCGGGTGGGAGAAACGAATGCCGTCGCGGTTGCCGATAACGATGAATTCAGCACCAACTTCCTCACGGATCTTTTCAGCAAGTGCCTGCAGCTTTCCTTCAGGTCGAGGCTTGACAATCTGATGTTTGACCATGGGCAATTGTGCCACGGTACGTGAAACCTGTAATGCCCTCTTGCCAATCTGATCCTCGAGGACTTCGCTTATCATCGCGGTATACAAACCACCGGCGATCAGGGTGAGAGAAAAGACTAACAGAAACACCAAGCAGATCATCTGAGCTTTGAGACTGGTTGGTAAGGAGCGTGATATCAGGGCGCCTGGATTGAAGCTCATAGATCTCTATCCATCTGAAAAGATTAAATTAAATCATAACCTGAAAACTGTGTGAACAGAATAGCCAAAATGGTTTTTATGCATCAAAAAATCATTATGGTGCAATTCTTTACAGTGTTCTAGCAGTTGCTAAAATACGTATACGTCAGGTAAAAAACCTGTCCTAAAACAATTACTCACTTAAACCCTTTCGGCAATGATGCCGCCCCTTGATTAATTTAAGGAGATGACAATGAAAAAACGATGGATTGGACGATCACTGATTCTGCTGGCAGTGGTCTGCATGGGGCTACCTGTAAACACCAGCTTTGCTGCTGCCGAAGTTGAAGAACTTCACTTCCTGATCCCTGGCGGGGCCGGTGGTGGCTGGGATGGCACAGCCCGTGGCGTCGGCAAGGCGTTGCTCGATTCCGGATTAGTGAAGCAAGCCTCGTTTGAAAACATGTCAGGTGGTGGTGGCGGAAAAGCCCTGAATCACCTGATCAGTACAGCAGAGAGGCAGCAAGGCACAATGCTGGTCAACTCGACGCCTATTATTATCCGTTCGTTGACAGGAGTGTTTCCGCAATCGTTCCGTGACCTGACTCCGATTTCTTCAGTCATTGCTGACTATGCGGCATTGGTGGTTGCGAAGGATTCCAAATATCAGACACTTGAGCAAGTTCTTGCCGATTTCAAAAAAGACCCACGCTCAGTCAAAATGGCCGGTGGTTCGGTTAAAGGCAGTATGGACCACTTGGTACCGGCAATGATCGTCAAGGGCGCCGGCGCCGATCCTTTAAAACTGGTCTACGTTCCTTACGATGCTGGTGGCAAAGCTATGGCTGGCCTCCTTTCCGGTGACACCCAGGTTCTTTCGACCGGTTTCGGTGAAGCTCTTGGCCTTGCCAATCAGGGTCAAGTACGCATTCTCGCTGTGACCTCTGATGAGCGTCTCTCCCAGGCCCCCGACGTTCCAACCGTTAAAGAATCAGGTGTCGATGTAACCTTCGCCAACTGGCGTGGGTTCTTCGGCGCTCCGGGCCTTCCGGAAGCCAAGGCTCAGGCCTATCGCGACGTACTGAAGAAGATGTACGCTACCCCTGAGTGGGAAGATATCCGCAACAAGCGCGGTTGGCAGGATCTTTATAAGCCAGGTGCCGAGTTTACCTCCTTCCTCGAAGGCCAGGAAAAAGCGATCGGCGAAATGATGCGCGAGCTTGGCTTTATTCAATAAAAAAAACGCCTACGACAGAGACTGTTGGCCTCCCCGTGACAGGGGGAGGCCAAGGGTCACAGCAAGAAAGGTTTTTTCATGGCACGGGAAAAGGTAGGAGCGCTGGTTATGCTGCTCTTCTCAATGGCCTACGGGTCGCTTGCACTCAAAATACCCTTAAGCTTCATGGCCCAGAACGAATTCTTCACCTCGCGAACCATGCCCTACGCGCTGGCGGTGTTGGGGATGATTATTGCGTTGCTGATTCTGGTGATGCCGACAGCTGACCCTGCTGGCAAGCGCTCCCTCAAAGAGGAGACCCGTGGCATGGATTGGAAAACAGCAATTCTGCTGGTCGTTGGAATGATCGGCTACGGAATGCTTATGAAGTGGCTCGGGTTTATCATCTCCTCGATACTCTTTTTATTGTGCGGTTTCTACATTCTTGGCGAACGTCGGATCAAAAGAATGCTGCTGGCCTCAATACCACTGGTCATACTGCTCTGGTTCGTCATGTCGTCCCTGCTCGGTGTTTACATTGCACCGGGTGAACTCTTCTACACCTTGGGGGTTTTATAATGTGGGATGGAATGATTAACGGCATGCTTACCGGGATCAGCACCACGATGATCCCGATGAATATTGGCATGGTCCTGTTTGGTTGCTTTATGGGCAGCCTGATTGGCATGTTGCCGGGTTTGGGACCCATCACTGCGGTCGCACTGATGATTCCCGTGACCTACGGATTAGAGCCCTCTACCGGGATGGTACTGTTGGCCGGTGTCTACTATGGAGCCATTTTTGGTGGTTCGACCTCGTCAATTCTGATCAATGCTCCAGGTGAGGCTGCGACAGTAGCCACAGCGCTCGACGGCTACCCTTTGGCGCGCCAGGGCTACCCGGGCAAGGCATTGGCGATAGCTGCTTATGCATCTTTCTCCGGAGGGACCATCTCGGTCATCATGCTGATGTTTTTTGCGCCGATGCTGGCCAGCGTAGCAACTAGCTTCCAATCGGCGGACTACTTTGCGCTGATGATTCTTGGCCTTACAGCGGTATCGGCGTTTGCAGGTCGAGGAGGTGTCTTAAAAGCACTCTTAATGGTTGTCCTGGGCCTGATGCTGGCTACGGTCGGCACCGACCAGACTTCAGGGGTGCAGCGTTTCACTTTCGGTTCACTGGAGCTGCTTGACGGTATCGAATTCCTGTTGCTGGCGATGGCGACCTTTGCTCTGACCGAAGCACTATCGATTGTCCTCAAACGAGATGAGTCGTCGGACAGTCTCAAGCCGAAAATGATCGGTTTCAAGAGTCTGAAAGTAACCAAAAAGGAGTTCAAACAAATCGCACCGACCATTGGCCGCTCCTCACTACTCGGCTTTATCATTGGTGTTCTGCCCGGCGCAGGCGCAACACTGGGCTCCTTCATGGCCTACGGCATGGAGCGAAACATCGCAAAGCCGGAGGACCGGGAGAACTTCGGCAAGGGCAGCTTGATCGGTCTGGCAGCACCTGAAGCAGGCAATAATGCCGCCAGCTCCGGATCCTTTGTCCCACTGCTCTGCCTCGGCATTCCCGGTTCAGGAACCACCGCGGTCATGCTCGGCGCGCTGATCGCCTACGGCATTGAGCCGGGCCCGCGTATGTTTACCGAAAGCCCCGAGGTTTTCTGGGGTGTCATCATGTCGATGTACCTGGGCAACATCTTTCTGCTGATTCTCAACCTGCCGCTGATCCCCTACTTTGCAAGGCTTCTGGCCATCCCGCGCAACCTGATGGTACCGATGATCCTGTTCTTCTCTCTAATGGGAGTCTACCTGGTCACCTTCAACGATTTTGACATTCTGATGATGGTGCTCTTCTGCGTTGCTGCCATGGCTTTGCGCCTGATGAATTTCCCGATGGCTCCGCTGTTACTCGGCTTTATCCTCGGCGGTTTAATGGAAGACAACCTGCGCCGTGCACTGTTAATCTACGATGAGTCGATCAGTTTTATGTGGGAACGGCCACTGACTCTGGGAATCAACCTGGCCACCCTGTTTATTCTGTTTTTCCCGATGCTACGTTCGTTTATCGCCTCCAGGCGCAACAACACGAATAAGACCCTTTCAGCGAGCTAGCTGAAATTACATAGAAAAGGCTATAAAAATGGCCGCCTTGTGAAAGGCGGCCATAGTTGCAACACTAAAAAAGTTTCAGCCGGAGCTTGCTCTCCGATTGAACCTCGTCTGCCCTACTTGCCATTTAAATCAACATCCGCACCCACAGTTGTGGCAAACCACCTTGTTGCTTCCTTCCGGTTCAATCATCTCGGGGGCAAAGGCAATTCTGGAGACACCACGACGGATATCTTCGAAGAAATCACAATCATTACTCTGACCGATAATGTGTCCGAGGCAAAGGTTGCCGATGCTGTCTTTGGGAGAGCGCAAGCGGATAAGATTCAGCAGGTCACCGTAGCCCTTAACTTCAAGTAAAGTGTCAAGTTCTTCACGGTAACTGACTGTAATTCCGAGGGTTGATAAGTCAGCACTAAGTTTCTCAACAAACCCATCAATTGCGCCAAAATCAACGTCTGGTGACCACTCATTGTTGGTAAGATGACAGCCGTAAAGCACAACTGTGATCTCTTTCTGCATTGTCATGATTATTCTGCGCTTTTCAGTGAACCGTTTTGCACAGCCGGCGTAACGGTTAGACGTGGATCAAGGGAAGAACGTTTGAGTACGACCCGGCTGACACCGGCGAGACCAGGACGGCGATAGAAGATTTCAACCTGGCTGTCGACCGGCCCCCAAAGGTGCTCCGAAACAACCACACCAAAATCACTTCCCTGCAAAGGAAAATCATCAACCTGAAATATCAGGTCACCTGGCAAGACACCTTTTTCTGACGCAGGCGTCTCCTCAAGAACATTCAGAACCACAAGCTCACCTGTGATAGTCGGGACAACTTGCAGGCCGACGCCACCAAACCTCTGCTCTTCCGCAGAGACACTCGTGACTGGCACCAGGAGAAACAATCCCAGCAGCAAGAAGGCAACAAAACGGTTCATAGCTGGTCTATCCAGGAAATATCACCGCAGCCTTCGCGTAAGACTTCGATACGGTCGCCAATCAAGCTGATAACAGTTGAAGGGTCGCCATATCGTATGCCACCGTCAATAACGATATCCAGCTGTTTACCCATGATCGTATCGATCTCTTGCGGGTCGTGCAAGGGTGTTTCTCCGGTAAGATTCGCGCTGGTCGTGACCAGGGGGTGACCGAGCTCGCGCACGATCGCCATCGCGATCTCATCGTCAGGAATACGGATACCGACGGTCTTCTGGCGGGTCGTCAGACTATCGGGGACGATGCGGGTTGCCTCCAGTACGAAAGTATACGGACCCGGCAGGTGACGCTTCATAATCTTGAAAGCAAAATTACTGACGTGAGCATAATTGGCTGCGTCTGAGAGGTCAGCGCAGATAAAAGAGAATGGTTTGCGAGCATCTCGCTGCTTGATCTTGTAAATGTTCTTGATACCGCGGCTATTGAAGATATTGCAGCCGATACCGTAGGTCGTATCTGTTGGGTAAGCAATCAGCCCACCCTGCTTCAGAGTTTCAACAATACGATCGATAAGGCGTCCCTGTGGATTATCGGGATTGACATGAAGTAGCATAACCCTCTCCTCACTGAGTAGCAGTACAACGAAAACAGACTACAACAAATATTTCAAACCATCAATATTACGCAGTTGAGTGTAAACTTCTTCCATCTGTGTGCGATTCTGCAAGGTCACCAGAACGCTGACGCATTGGTACTTACCTGCTGAGCTTGGACGTGTCTTCATGGCCTGTCGGGAGACCTGAACAACCTTGGCGACAGCAGATTCGACCTGGTTAAAGAAAGAGCTGTCCTCTCCACCAGGGCCAAATGCCTTGAACTCAAAGTGACAGGGGAATTTAATCAGCTCCTGTGAAGAATCAGGGGGAATCATGACTTGCCGTTGACTCCCGTATGTCCGAACCCGCCTGAGTTACGCGTTGAATCATTCAACTCTGAGACTTCAACGAGGGCCGCTTGGGTAACCGGAGCGATAATCAACTGTGCGACACGGTCACCGGGTTGAAACTCAACCGGTTCTGAACCATGGTTGATGATAATAATACCAATTTCACCGCGGTAATCCGCGTCGATGGTGCCGGGCGAGTTGACGAGAGCAATGCCCTTTTTCAGGGCCAATCCTGATCGTGGACGAACCTGGCCCTCAAAGCCAGGAGGGATCTCCATAGCCAGCCCCGTTGGCAAAAGAGTGCGCTCACCGGGGGCAAGGGACAAAGGAGACTCAATCACAGTGCACAGGTCCATACCTGCGGCATGCTCGGTCATGTAGCCTGGGATCATTGCGGCTGGGTGTAATTTTTTGAATTTGACTTGAATCATAAGCCCCTCAAATGAATTTAAAAAAGAAGGATAAGGCCCAATAGCCCTCAGCTCCCAGCTTACAGCTGCCCTACCCTATCTGTAGGTCGATATCAGGGAAATCGGAACACTTAACCCTTCCGGTTATCTGCAGGTTAAGCGTGTCGTTAACAAAAAGAGTTTCGGCCAAATACTGGACCAGGTCAACAGTGACAGCATCAATCATCGCTTCACTTTCCTCAATGCTGATGCCGACATCACGCAAAAACAACTCATTCTTGGCTAGGCGGGTCATGCGATTGTCCATGCTCTCCATGGAAAGCAGCATACCGCCCTTCAGGTAATCTTTGGCACTTTGCAATTCATCATAACCGACCGCCTCATGGCGCAGACGTGTCATCTCACCGAGGATGGTACGGGTCACCTGGGGAGCGCCCTCTGCTGAGGTCCCGGCATAGATGATAAAGGCGCCGCTATCGGAATGATTGTGATGATAGCTGTAAACCGAATAGGCAAGGCCAAGCTCTTCACGAACCTTTTGAAATAGCCGTGAGCTCATATTGCCGCCCAGAATGGTATTGAGCAGATAGGTCCCGTACCGGTCCTCATGATTTTGTGGCAGGCCTTCAACCCCCAGACAAATGTGGGTCTGCTCAAGGTCACGGTTCACAACCTCTATCCGGCGGCTAACAACCGGGACAGTCGATTCCTGTTCAACACCTTTTTCAGGGACACTGTTGAGAGATTGTTCAACAAGGGCAACAAGTTTTTCGTGATCGAGGTTTCCGGCAGCTACGACACAGATATTCTTACCGACATATCTTTGCCCCATAAAATCGAGCATCTGCTGGCGGCTAATGTCACCAACAATCTCAGGCGTGCCTATCACAGGCCGGCCCAGAGAGTGGCCAGACCAGAAGCTGTTGGTGAACTGGTCGTGGATCGATTCTTCAGGGCTGTCGTCAATCATGGCGATTTCCTGAAGAATAACGCGACGTTCTTTTTCAATATCGTCGAGATTGAATTTGGAATTACAGATCAGGTCACCGAGCAGATCAACCGCCATCGGCATCTTCTCCGCGAGGATTTTAACAAAATAACAGCTGAATTCACGACTGGTAAAGCCGTTGAGGAGTCCGCCGACTGAATCGACTTCTCGGGCGATAGCCTGCGCACTGCGCCGGTCTGTGCCCTTGAAAAGCATATGTTCTATAAAGTGGGAGATGCCACTGATTTCGGCGGGTTCATGGCGTGAGCCATTGTTCACCCAGACACCGAGTGAAACAGAATGGCACCCGGGCACTTTCTCGGAAAGCACCCGGATGCCATTATTGAGGGTGGTACGTTGAATCATATGGTTAGCATTTACTCGCCTTCAGGCATTTTCTGACCGAGAGCTTCTTTGCGGGACAGCTTGATCTTGCCCTGCTTGTCAATACCAATACACTTAACCAGGACCTTGTCCCCTTCGCTCAGTACATCGGTGACCGCACGGACACGCTCTTTATCAAGCTCAGAGATGTGAACGAGGCCATCGGTTCCCGGGAAGATTTCCACAAAGGCGCCGAATTCCATGATCTTGCGGACGGTGCCCTCGTAGAGCTTACCGACTTCAGCTTCCTGGATCAGGTCACGGATCATCTTGATCGCCAACTTGGCGGCCTCGCCGTCCGAAGAAGCGATATGGATGGTGCCGTCGTCCTGAATATCGATCGCGCAGCCTGTGGCTTCGATAACACCGCGGACATTCTTGCCGCCAGCACCGATAACGGTACGGACCTGGTCGGTCTTGACGCGGATGCTGGTAATACGCGGCGCGTACTTGGAGAGATCGTCGCGAGGAGCGTCGATCGCTTTAGCCATTTCGCCAAGGATGTGAATACGACCTTCTTTAGCCTGGTCCAGCGCCTGGGTCATGATCTCCTTGGTGACACCGGAGATCTTGATGTCCATCTGCAAAGCCGTAATGCCTGCAGCGGAGCCGGTGACCTTGAAGTCCATGTCGCCGAGGTGATCTTCGTCACCGAGAATGTCGGAGAGGATCGCAACGTCATCGCCTTCTTTAATCAGGCCCATAGCGATACCAGCGATAGCTTCCTTAACCGGCACACCGGCGTCCATCAGCGCCAGGGAGGCACCACACACAGAAGCCATGGAAGAAGAACCGTTCGACTCGAGAACGTCGGAGACGATACGAATCGTGTACGGGAAGTCCTCATGCTTGGGTAGGATCTGAGCGGCGCTGCGCTCTGCAAGCATACCGTGACCAATCTCACGACGGCCGGGGAAGAGACGCATGCTGGTTTCGCCAACACAGAATGGAGGGAAGTTGTAGTGCAGCATAAACTTCTTGAACTCCATGCCCTGGACATTGTCCATACGTTGCTCGTCAACCTTGGTGCCGAGAGTCGCAGCAACCAGAGCCTGAGTCTCACCACGGGTGAAGAGTGCACTACCGTGGGAACGAGGCAGAACACCTGTCTCACAGGAGATGGGACGAATGGTGCTCATGTCACGACCGTCTATGCGGACGCGATCTTTAGCAACCATCTGACGGACAACACGCTTCTCAACTGAGCCGAGGATGGCGCTGATCTCTTCTTCACGACCTTCGAACTCTTCAGCAAGGGCTTCCTTGACTGCGGTACGATTGTCGCCCAGAGCAGCATAACGCTCCTGTTTGGTTTGAATCTTGGCAGCAACCTTGATGTTGGCTTCAGCCAACTCAACAACCTTGGCTTCAAGGGCAGCGTCGGTTTCAGCAACGATGAACTCACGCTTCTCGAGACCGACCAGTTTGGCCAGTTCGGTTTGCGCCTCGATCAGCGGTTGCAGCGACTCGTGACCGAAGAAGATCGCGTCTAGCATCTCTGCTTCGGAAAGGAAGTCCGACTCGCCTTCAACCATCATCACGGCGTCTTTCGAACCGGAGACAACGATTTCGACATCGCTCTGTGCCATCTGCTCGAGTGTCGGGTTGGCAATCAGCTTACCGTCAACCCGGCCAACACGAACGGCTGCGATCGGCCCTTCGAAAGGGATGTCCGAAATAGCAACGGCTGCTGAAGCAGCAACCATGGCGATCGTATCAGGATCATTGATCATATCCGCCGAAATGACGGTAGGCATAATCTGGGTTTCGAACATGTAACCTTTAGGGAAAAGCGGACGCATCGGACGGTCGATCAAACGACAGATCAAGGTCTCGCGTTCGGTGGTGCCACGTTCACGACGGAAGAAGGATCCGGGGATTTTCCCGCCGGCATAGAACTTTTCCTGGTAGTTAACGGTCAGGGGGAAGAAATCCTGCCCTGCACGCATTTTTCTTGCCGAGACGACGGTACAGAGCACCTTGGTCTCGCCATAAGTAATGACGACAGCGCCGTCAGCCTGACGGGCCATCTTGCCCGTTTCCATTGTCAACGGTTGACCGTTGAACTCAATTTCGACTTTTTGATAAGCCATCTTTTTACCTCTTTCTGACCGGCCTTCCGGTCACCAATAATTACTGCTTCCTAAAATGGCAGAGGAGGATGACCTGAGACAGCTCCTGAAGCACACTTGCTCAGAACCTCTCTCCGGACAACCTCCCGGCCATGACACTTACAAACTAAAGGCAGCAGACTCTATAAAAGTAGAATCTTGCTGCCCGATTTTAGCGACGAATACCCAACTCTTTAATTACCGTGCTGTAACGCTCAACGCTCTTGCTTTTGAGATAATCGAGCAAACGACGACGTTGGCCGACGATTTTGAGCAGACCACGACGAGAGTGGTGATCCTTTTTGTGGGTACGGAAATGATCCGTTAAATAGGTGATACGCTCCGAAAGCAGTGCAATCTGAACTTCTGGAGAACCGGTGTCACCCTCATGGGTCTTGAATTTCTCAATGATTTCTTGTTTACGTTCTGTGGCCAGCACGGCGCCACCTCCTTGATCTTTGTCTATGAGTTATTGTCATTATCGGCAGTTAGCTACCTTAAAGAAGCATTATCTACCACAAAAGCCATGCCGTGTAAAGCATTTATCCGTTAGCAACAGGCAAGGGGAAAACCTTGGAAAGCTCAAAATCTCCTGGTCTTTTACCATGACCACCGGGAGAAAAATTGGCGACGGCAACCAATATGCCATCAGACAAAAAGCGAACCCTGTCTCCGGCTTTAAGCCCGGACACATCGAGATCCGCCATACTCGGGGCCACACCATCCTGCAACCTATCGAGCAATGGCCCGGTGACGGAAAGTGTGGGCCAGTCAGCCAGGGCATCGGCAGGAGATAATAGCGGCAGGGGCTTCCCCTGCTCTATCAGTTCCTGGATTTCGTCAGGAGTGTAGCTGACCTTCACATCAAACTGGCCGCAAGCAAGGCGACGCAAGGCTGTCATATGAGCACCGCAATTTAATTCCTGGCCAATATCGTGACAGAGTGTTCTGACGTAAGTGCCTTTACTGCAACGGACTGTAAATGTGACATAAGGAGGGGCAAAGTCGTCGACCACAAGCCTTTCAATCGTTATCGAGCGCGGCTGGCGTTCTACTTCGATCCCCTGTCGGGCCAACTTGTAAAGAGGCTGGCCATCCTTCTTGAGCGCTGAGAACATCGGCGGCAACTGTTGGATCGGGCCGAGAAAACCGCTGAGAGCGGCATCGAAAGCCTCTCGATCCACATGTTGCCAGTCTTTCGTTTCGAGGGACTGGCCTTCCGAATCCTGAGTGTCAGTCGCAGCCCCAAGCTTCATGGTCGCCTGGTAGGTCTTCTCGCCCGCCATCATATATTCGACAAGGCGCGTGGCCCAGCCAACAGCGATCGGCAGGACACCGGTAGCCAGGGGATCCAATGTCCCGGCGTGCCCGACCCGGCGAGTCTTGCACCAACGTCGAGCCTGACGAACCATATCGAAAGAGGTCACGTCCTGCGGTTTATCAATGATGAGGATACCATTCATGGCAGTTCGGCAAGCAACTCGGAGACACGATCAAAAACCCAGCCCTGGACGCTGTCGAGAGTACCGTCGACGGTTGCACCAGCAGCATTGTGATGCCCTCCTCCGTTCATGGCCCTGGCCAGGGCGCCAACATCGATATTGCCCTTGGAGCGGAAACCGACCTTGAAGCTGTGAGCGTTGGTTTGACGGAAGAAGATGGCGACTTCAACGCCTCTGATTGAGCGAGGGTAGTTGATAAAGCGATCGGTTGCTTCTGAGTTTGCGTCGGCCTGCTCATACATCTCAAGAGAGACGGCTATCGACGCGTAGAGACCGCAATCAGAAACCCGCAGAGTCGGCAAAGCGAGAGCCAGCAGGCGCAGGCGCACAAACTCTTGGCTTTCGTATAGACCGGAAGCAATCGACCATGGATCTACGCCGAGACCGACCATCTCTCCGGCAACCTGGAAAGCTTCTGGATTTGCATTGGAGTAGCGAAAGGAGCCTGTATCGGAGAGGATTGACGTATAAATGCAGGTCGCGACATCCTTAGAAATCGGATGCCCTGCGGCTTGCAGAAGACGATAGATTAAAACACCGGTCGCGCAGGCTTGCGTATCGACGTAGTAAATGTCGCCAAAATTTTCCGAATAGGGATGATGATCGATATTAACCAGCTTTTGACAACGTTCGCGAATCCAGCCTCCGGCTCGCTCCAGGTCTCCGGAATCGAGGACAAAGCCAACATCAAAGATCTGTGAATCATCAACCTGGTTTACAACGGTTTCGTAAGCTGGCAGGAATTCATATTCAAGGGGCGCACGATCACGATTATAGGCAACAACATCCTTGCCCATTTCACGCAAAGCATTGGTCAGAGCCAGAGTTGAACCGATCGCGTCTCCATCCGGGCCCTCATGGGCGGCGACAAAAAAAGTCTGGCTACGTTCAATGAGTTGCAGAAGCTGTTCAATCATCTTGTGGTTCGTCTGTCTTGATGTCACTTAAGAGTTTTTCGATTTTCTGGCCGTAATCAAAGGAGGCATCATATTCGAAGTGGATCTCAGGAACGAAACGCAGGCGCAGCAGGCGGCCGAGTTGCTGGCGGATATATGAAGAACAACTATCGAGACCGGCATGAGTTTCAGCGCGATCATCCTGACTACCCATCAGGGTGTAGTAAACGCGGGCCTGACGTAGATCAGAGGTTACATCTACCGAAGTAATCGTTACGAAACCGATGCGAGGATCCTTGAGACCCTTGATCAGCATGCTTGATATCTCTTTATGGATGGTCTCAGCCACCCGTTGAGCACGTTGTGATGACACGCTTTTACCTTACATTTATCAATAGTGGATGAATTCTGTTTCAGCGTTGACCAAGTCCAGTTCACCCGATACCAGCACTTCATCTTCTATACGCGTTAAGATCGGCGCGACAACCTGCTCCGAAGAGCTGATAACCGCAAAACCTAACAAAGCCCTTTGCCACAGCTCCTGATGCCCTACTTCTGCGCAACTTGCCGGAAAGCGATTACGACAACGAGCCAGGACTTTCTGGATCACACTACGCTTCTGTTTAAGACTCTGCGGTCCATGCAGGCGCAGGTCCAACTGCAGAACACCGATCACCATATAAACTCACATGGCCCAGTCAGCAGGCTCCAACGACCTTTTAGAGGGCTGTTTTGAACTCCTTGACCTCGTAAGCTTCGATGATATCGCCGGGCTTGACGTCATTGTAATTCTCGAGGCCAATACCACATTCGTAGTTGTTATTGACTTCCTTGACATCATCCTTGAAGCGCCGCAGCGAAGAAAGCTTGCCGGTCCAGATAACGACATCGTCGCGCAACAAGCGGGCGTGAGCATTTCGCAAGATCTTACCGGAGACAACATAGCAACCGGCGACGGTGCCAACCTTGGTGACATTGAAAGCCTCGCGGACTTCTGCACGACCGAGATCAACTTCCTTGAGGGTCGGCGCGAGCAGACCTTCCATGGCGTCCTTGATGTCGTTAACAGCGTCGTAGATAACGTTGTAAAGACGGATATCAACACCTTCAAGCTCGGCCAGGGCACTTGCCTTCGGCGCCGGGCGGACATTGAAACCGAGGACGATCGCATCCGAAGCTGAAGCCAGGCTGATGTCTGTTTCCGTAATACCACCAACACCGGAGTGAATAACAATCAGGCGGCAGGCATCGGTTGAAAGCTTCGTCAAGGTGCCTGAGACAGCCTCGGCAGAGCCCTGAACGTCGGCCTTAACAATAACCTTGAGTTCTTTGACGTCGCCTTCCTGGATCCGGGCATAGAGTTCTTCCAGAGAGACCTTGCTGCTTCTGGCAAGTTCGGCCTCACGGATCTTATGATGACGATGCTGGGCAACATCTTTGGCCGTCTTTTCGTCCTCAACCGCATGGAAGGATTCACCCGCTTCCGGCACTCCGGTCAGACCAGTCACCTCGACCGGGAACGACGGGCCAGCGGCTTCAACAGCCATGCCACGGTCGTTGGTCATTGACCTGACACGACCATAATGCAGGCCGGCAACGATTGGGTCACCAACCTTTAAGGTGCCCTTTTGAACCAGAACCGTCGTGACAGGTCCGCGGCCTTTATCAAGGCGGGCCTCAACAACAGCGCCCTGGGCACGTTTGTTCGGGTTGGCTTTTAATTCAAGGACTTCAGCCTGGAGCAAGATCATCTCCAGAAGTTTATCGATATTAGTGTGTTCCTTGGCAGAGACATTGACATAGATCGTCTCTCCGCCCCAATCTTCGGGAAGAAGCTCGAGCTCGGAAAGTTCCTGCATAACCTTGTCCGGGTTGGCTCCCGGCTTGTCAATTTTATTGACAGCAACAATGATGGGTACTCCGGCAGCCTTGGAGTGGTTGATCGCCTCCCTGGTCTGCGGCATGGCACCATCATCAGCAGCAACAACGAGAACCACGATATCAGTGATTTCTGCGCCACGGGCACGCATCGAAGTAAACGCTTCGTGACCAGGAGTATCAAGGAAGGTCATTTTGCGACCATCAAGATCAACATCGTAGGCACCGATATGCTGGGTGATGCCGCCGGCCTCACCTTCGGTAACCTTTGCTTCGCGAATGGCATCAAGCAGGCTCGTTTTACCGTGGTCGACGTGACCCATGATGGTAATAACCGGAGGACGAGGCTCCTGATTCTCATCGTCATCAACTGTCTCATCGAGGCTCGAATGTGCGAGGATGGTATCCTCATCGAAAGCAACGTTTTCGACTTCGTAGCCGAATTCCGATGCCAGGATAGCAGCAGACTCGAAATCGAGAGGATGGTTGATGGTCACCATCTGACCCTGACGCATCAACTCTTTGATCAGGTCGTTGGCTTTGACGCCCATGCGCTTGGCCAGTTCACCGATGGTAATAACATCGGTAATCCTGATTTTACGCTTGATCGCTTTCGACTGCGTGATTTCAGTCTTTTTGGCAGGTCGGTTAGCTTTACGGCCCTTACGGTAGCGTTCATTGCGATCGGGCTCGTAAACCTCTCTTTTACTCTTGCGACGTGGCCCGCCTGCCTCTGGACGAGCACCAGCAGCATCACGGCCCCCCTTCTTCTTCTTTTTCGAACGACCCTCTTTTTCTGAAGGGACGTCAGGCACCATCGGAGCTCCAGGAGCACCAGCGACTCTTGGCGCCGCTGGACGAGACGGGCGATCCGGACGTGCCGGGCGATCAGGGCGATCAGGGCGAGAACCCGGAGCAGGTCTCTTGCCTTTATCGGCAGCAGCAGGCTGACGGCGAGGTCTTTCTGCAGGCTTCGGTAGCTCAACACGGCCAAGGATCTTGGCAGTGGAATTCGAATCTTTCTTGGTCTTCTTCTTTGCGGCCACTGCCTTCTCAGGCTTCTCTTCAGCTTCAGCTGCGACAGCTTCTGTTGCACCGGGGGCCTCGTCAGAGACCTCAGACGCAGCCTCAACAACCGCTGCAGGCTCGTCGGCATCCTCGGCCTTTTCGACAGGAGCATCAGCCTCTTGCGCGACCACTTCCTCTGTAGAGGGAGCTGATTCTTCAGCCCCGGGCTCAGATGCGACAACAGGAGTAGGCACTTCAGCTGCAGCCACAGGCTCTTCAGCGACCGGCTCTTCTTTGACGACAGTCTTGCGACGGCGACGGATCAGGCCTGAGCCGATACGCTCTTCCTTAACCTTGACTTCGACAGTCTCGTCTACCGGTGCTGCGTCAGCCTGGAGCGATTGAGACGACTCGAATTTGAGTGCCACCTCTTCTTCCAGTGCACTCATATGGTTCTTGACCTCAATGCCGGCCTGATTAAGTTTGTCAACAATCTCTTTGTTGTCCAGACCCAATTTAGTCGCCAATTCATAAACACGAATTTTAGCCATCAACTTTCCCCTGAGATATCCTGATAACGGTACAGATCATGAAGAAATGCTTCCGCCAACTTTCCATCGGGCAAACCCACGACACTTCTTTCCGCACGCCCGAGTATGCGGCCAAGCTCTACTTTGTCGAATAATTTCGTCGTTACTATATCTTGGTGCTCAGCTTTGCGCCTGACCTTCTCACCAATTTGCGGTGAGATGTCCTTGGCCAGGATAACAACAGCCAATAGTTTCCTGCGGCCCAACGCGTCTAGCACGGCATTACTGCCAGCTACAAATTTCGCCGATTTTCTCGCCATGCCTAAGAGACTGGCAAGATGAGCAAGCAGCTCCTGCCCGACGGCCTCAATAAGGTCATCACTGGCAACAGGCAGACAACTCTTGCGAAAAGCCCGGTCAAACTGTTTTCTCTGCACAGCCGTCTCAATACAGCTTCGGCAATTGCAAAGGTAAGCGCCGCGTCCCGGCAAGCGACTTTTCAAGTCCGCCAGCACCTCACCCTCCGGCGAGCAGACGAAGCGTATCAGCTCTGCCTGGTCTTTAACCTGGCGACAGCCCAAACATGTTCGCTGCGGTTGCCGTCGGCCTTGTGTCACGCTTACTCCGCTTTCTCGTCGGCAGCGTTCTCGTCGGCAGCGTTCTCGTCGGCAGCGTTCTCGTCAGCGGTCAGCTCTTCAACTCTGGCCTCAAGAGCACGTGTCACAGTGACGCGTGTTTCACCTTCAGCCATGGTGGTCAACCGCTCAACTGACTCTGCCGCCTTAATAAACGCAATAGCGTCCTTGGCGGTCATGGCACTGAGAAGTTCAGCAGCCTCTGCTTCCTCTGCAGCGTCATTATTGCCGCCACCGGTCAACTCTTCGAGCTCGGCTTCGGCGGCACGGGTTTCGCTCATGATATCAATCTTCCAGCCGGTCAGCTTGGCGGCAAGACGAACATTCTGCCCTTTCTTGCCGATGGCCAGGGAGAGCTGATCATCAGGAACAATCATCTCTAGCGACTCTTCGTCGTTATCGACGTAAACACGGGTCACTTCAGCCGGTGAGAGAGCAGCGCAGGCGAAGCGAGCAATATCTGGCGTCCAGTTGATGATGTCAATCTTTTCACCACGTAACTCGGAAACGACATTCTGGACACGCGCGCCTCGCATACCAACACAGGCTCCGATCGGATCGACGTCCGGGTCATTGGAAAGCACGGCGATCTTGGCACGGCTACCCGGCTCTCGGGAAACTGCCTTGATCTCAACGATACCTTCAGAAACTTCCGGAACCTCCATTTTGAAAAGTTCAATCAAAAGGGCTGGATGGGTCCGAGAAAGAATAATCTGCGGGCCCTTGGTAGCCATGCGGACATCAGAGATGTAAGCACGAACACGGTCGCCCTGGCGATAATTCTCACGAGGAACCTGCTCACGATGAGGCAGCAAGGCCTCGGTACGGCCAAGGTCAATAATCAGGTCACCACGCTCGTAACGACGCACGATACCGTTGACCAGCTCTCCGAGACGATCCTTGAATTCATTGAAGACACCTTCACGCTCGGCTTCCCGAACCTTCTGAATAATCACCTGCTTGGCAGTCTGTGCAGCAATACGACTGAAGCTGCTGGCATCCATCTTCATACCGAGGGAGTCACCAACTTCTACATCAGGGTCAATTTCTTGCGCCTCACCAAGATCAATTTCCTGGTAAGAGTTTTCCACTTCTTCAACAACAGTGACAAACTCGAATACTTCGACTTCACCGATTTCATCGTTAAAGTGAGCCTCGAGATCGCGGGTATTACGATATTTCTTGTTCGCTGCCGAAAGCACAGCAGCCTCAAGAGCCTCAACCAACACAGCGCGGTCGATCCCTTTGTCTTTGACCACCTGGTCGATAATGTGATTCAGGTTGATATTCATCCCTTCCCCCTGCATACCCCACTCTTTCACGGTGGTGGCTGCTGTTGAAGTCTGTATTTGTAATACGTTTTACTAAAACTCTTCTTCCAGATTTGCCTTATCAAGATCGGCCAGCGGTATCGCAATCACGCCGCCCTGCTTATCAGTCAATTCGAGTCGCACATTGTCATCTTCAAAACCTAGCAAGGTGCCGACGAAAGTCTTACGGGTTGTACCTCGCTGGTCCGGGTCAATCAGGTTCTTGCTCTTCAGCCTGGCTTTCTTGCCCACGAAGCGTTCAAAATCGGCGGCCTTTTTCAAAGGCCTATCCAGACCAGGGGAAGACACCTCAAGGCGATAAGCGGACCGGATCGGGTCTTCGACTTCGAGTATAGCACTCACCTCACGGCTCACTTCGACACAGTCGTCAAGTGTGATACCAGCGGGTTTGTCAACAAAGATCCGCAAAGCCAGCTGCTTGCCATCTTGTTGTAACTGAAGATCAACCAGTTCATAACCGAGGTCATCAAGAATCGGCAGGACCAGTGTTTCAATTTGAGTCAGGTTATCTTCTCGCATCACTATTTACCAAAACAAAAAAAGCGAGCCGCGAAGCTCACTTTTCGTATGAAAAGTTAATAGAGAGTTTACTATCAAAGTTCCCCCAGTAATGCAAGGGAAAAGTCATTCATTGGCTGTCAAAACGGCTTTCGAGAAACTCAATGCGGCACTTTCTGCAGCAAGGTCATGCTTTCGATATGCCAGGTTTGCGGAAAGAGGTCGAAAGGCTGGCTGGAGATCACCTCGTAACCGCCGCTGACCAACGGCACCAGATCACGAGCGAGTGTCGCCGGGTCGCAGGACACATACAGGACCCGTTCAGGTTTAAGCTGCAAAAGCTGGTTGACCACCTCGTAGTTACCGGTGCGTGGGGGGTCGAGAACAACCAGGTCGAGATTCTCGCCTTTGAAGCGATCTATAATAACCGAGGCATCAGCAGCAAAGAACTCGACGTTCCTGACCTGATTAGCCTCAGCGTTAAGCCTCGCCATATCAATAGAAGGGACATAATCTTCGATACCGACCACATGTCCAGCCCTGCGGGCAAGCGGCAAACTGAAGTTACCCATACCACAGAAAAGGTCAAAGACCTTTTCGTTCCCCTTGAGGTCGAGAAGCTCAAGCATGTTGCTGATCATAGCGCGATTCTGGCTCGAGTTAACCTGAACAAACCCGCCGGGCCCATAACGGAGGGCAAGAGCAGGCTGATCTATGGTGACTGTCAACTCTCCTTCACCCTGGACGATCTCAACTGAGCCCTGTTCTACGGCCTTGATGCAGGCATTCAAAGAGTAACGTGCAGCAAAGCTCTGCAGCTGCCCACGAAGGGCCTCATAACCTTCCGGGCGAACGTACAGGAGAAGACGAACTTTGCCATCGTCACCGCAAGCGAGATCGACCTGCTCCACGGACTCGGCGTTGTCCATCCCTTGCAAGTTCTCGCGCAAAAGAGACAAAACCTTCTGTAGGGGTGGAGCAACCAGAAGACAATGATCGATATCAACGACGCTATGCGAGCCATGGCGGTAAAAACCGATAGCAAGACCATCGGCAGAAAAGTGTGTCTTAAGCTGAACCCGGTTACGGTAACGCCATTCTTCCGGCGCAGCCACAATCGGTTTGATACAGCCCGCCTGAACCATCTTGCTGCGAACCAGCTGGTCGTAAAAGTTCTGCCCCTTCCAGCGTAGCTGTTCAGGATAAGGGAGGTGCTGCCACTGACAACCGCCGCAAGCACCGAAAAAAGCACAGGGTGGCTCACGCCTGAAGGGTGACGGAACAAGAATTTCAATGAGTTCGGCTTCGGCAAAGCGTTTTTTGGATTTCACGACCCGGCAATCAATCCGATCACCAGGGGCCACGAGCGGAACAAACACAGCCTTACCCTCATGACGGCCAATCCCCCGTCCGCCATGGACAAGAGAGGTTATTTCAAGGTTCCTGATAATTTCAGCCATAGAATGAATGGGTTTGCCGCTTTTTCAGCTCAGCAGCAACAAGAGAACGTGGATATTCAGGACGCTTAAGATAGGGAGAGGCGTTTTCCATGAAAGCCTCAATCATCGATTGACGCACCCCTTCGACAGCTGCGGTAGGCACACCCATCCTCTCAAGACGTTTGATGATTTTCAACTCCTTGCCCAAACTTGCGATGGCACTATCGCGGAACGCTTCGTCATCGCTATTAGCCACAGGTAATTCGTCAAGAGCGAACACGAGAGTGATCTGAATACAGACGCGATGGTAATCGCCAAAATACCGATTGCTCTCATCAACGAAGAGAATCTGCAGGCCATTATCCAGCCGTTCCTCTCTAATCGTTACCATCAACACTCCCGAGCAACGCTCGCCGTTCATCTTCGACAATATCTATCTCACTCATAAGCCCACGCAGAATCCTGACTTCGCGCTCATCGAGAGCGGCACGCCCGAACATCTGCCGGTAAGAGCGCATGATATGCTCCGGGTTCTGGGGATTCAGGTACTTGATTCTGAGCAATGTCTCGCGCATATGATCAAAGAGGACTTCCAGCTGCTCGATGTTGGCAAGCTTCCTCTCACCCTGGACCTTGCCTAAGGCTTCTCCATACTGCTTGCCCAGCTCATAGAGGCAGATCACAACAGACTGGGCCAGGTTCATCGATGCGATTGAACCGCAGGTGGGAATCGTAATCAGACGCTGGCAGAGATCCAGCTCTTCCGTCTTCAAGCCCTTATCTTCTCGACCGAAAACCAGAGCCACCCGGCCTCCATCAAGCAAAGGAAGCAACTCTTTTGCTGCGCTATCGGGATGATGAAAGTCAACCCTGTACTTGCCAAAACGCCGGGTCGTAGCATAAGCGTAATGGCAGTCGTCAAGCGCCGACTTCAGGTCAGGGTAAACAGTGGCCTGTTCTAGCAGAGGAGTCGCTTTAACCGCCATTTTGCGAGCTTCGTCATGAAGATGATCAACCACCGGCGCCACCAGGCGCAGATCGCTGACACCAAAGTTAGCCATGGCACGCGCAACAGAGCCGATATTTCGCTCCCCGCGTGACTCCACGAGGACAACACTGAGATTATCTAAATTCATTTCAAACCTTAAGCTGTAAGCTGTAATAATTGTTAGCGAACTGTCTTAACTGTGAATGTTTTAGCTTTTTCTCTACAGCTTAAAGCTTATAGCTTACCGCTGCATTTACCCCAAATCACCCAGATAACTCTGCACCAACGCAGCAGCAACAATAGCTGCCGTTTTGGTGCGCAGGATCCGCGGGCCAAGGCTGACCGGTAAAACCCCTTCAGCTTGGGCCTGCTCAACATCCTCAGCAGAAAAGCCCCTTTCGGGGCCAACCATCAGAGCAACACTTTGCGGTTTAAAGGAGCCGAAGCCTTCCGTCAAAGACCAGGTGGTGTCACCCTCATGGAGCATCAGCTTCAATTCTTTAGTAGCGGCACAACTGAGCGCCTCGGTAAAAGAATGAACTTCAAGGAGCTCAGGCAACATGGCTCGCCTGCATTGGCGAGAAGCCTTGCGAATCACCTCCGCCCGGCCATGTGACTTCTCCTGCCTTGCGGCTCGCTCTTCCTGAGTCGCTGAGCACTCTGACTGAATCGACACGATCCGGTTAACACCGAGTTCGGTCAGCCTTTGCAAAACCTGCTCAAAACCCTCTTCGTCAGGCAAAGACAGGTAGACTTCGATCTGTATAGGGCTTTCAACCGGTGTGCGCAATCGCTGGAAAGGGACGCAGGAGGCAGAGCCTTCCTCAAGGCTGGTCAAGCGAGCAAGGTACGATGTCATCTGTTCATCGATGACGGTCACAACCTCACCTGCCCTTGCCTGCCAGAGACCCAGAGCTCGCAGCGCTTTTTCTGAAAGAGGCGCCTCTTGATCAAGTTGCGGAACATGGTCCAGCCTGATCAGGCTGGCCTGGCCGCCATTATTTACGCATGACTGGGGCAAAACCATTCTCCCGGTAAGCTTTAAAACGTTCACGCGACATTTCAAGCCGATCATCATCAAAGGCTTCTGCGAAATCGATAGCGTGTCGGAAGAGTCGAATAAACTCATTACTGCAGGCGGCCCCCATCAAAAGCACCTCGGCGCCGTTGGGGTTCTCCTCCCCGGCAACGATCACCACGGCTTCATCGTGACAGTCGACGGAGCCATTATCGTAGACATGAGGCACGAAGGCTCCCTGTTTCCAGGTCCACATGAAGCGGTCAAGAGTCACGCCCTGGTTGTCGTCCTTGACCATAACGAGCACACGTTGCCCAGAAAGATAGAACTCTTCTGCAAGTTCGCAGAGGACAGCAGCGCGTTCTGGGCGGTTCAGCTTGATAAATTCAATGGTGGTCAAGTTGAGGCTCCTGAGACTATTTAGCAATTGAGTGCAGCACTCTAGCAAATCCCTATTTTCAAGGTCAACAACTGTCATCGGTCAGTACGCATTACAATCATTAAATTTTTCTGGTAAAATAATTAGCAGGGGCACTTTAATCGCGGAGGATACTTAATGACCCTCACTCGACATTTAAAAGTTCAGATATTTTTCGTCATCATGTTGCTGACGGCATGTATGCACCCTATTTCAGAAGAGGCCCGGGAGCAGGTTGTTCCAAAAACCACCTTCGCAATGGTCAGCGAAAACCCCTCGGCTTTCCTCAACCAGCAACTTCTCCTTGGTGGGGTCATCGTTGCAGCTGAAAACATTGATGAGGGAACCGTATTGGAAATTATCGAATGGCGACTGAATCGCTGGGGGGAACCTGCCTATCTTGAAGATGACGTCCGTCGTTTCCTGGTTAAATCAAGACAGTTCCTTGACCCGACAATTTACGAGCCCGGAGTTCTGGTCACACTGGCCGGTGTTGTCCTCGGTCAGGAAACCCGCCTGCTAGATGAACATGATTATACCTACCCTGTCTTTGAGCTAAATGAAATTTATCCCTGGGAGAGTCCGTTCCGCTACGGGATTCACCGTGTTTATGGTCCGGACTACCCTTATTATGTAGGCCGACGTGGGGACTCGAACCGTAACCCTTATGATTCGAGTTACAGCATCTATCCATATACGCAGTATTGGTACAGCCCTTCCGTCTATCAATCTCGGGAATAAGACGGCGTTGCCTGAAGCGTCTCGTCCAGAAGGAAGTCTTTTGTTAAAGTAAAATCCCAGCCTTTTCAAATGCGGTATTTGTCATTGCTCTGCACAGGCCCTACGGAGCCTGTTATTTAGTTCTTTTCTGACAAACGAATGCTGGCACACTTGTCCATATTGCTTTATAATGTCAATCACTTGAATGTACAGTCACCCTTGCCTGGAATCCTATGTATACGTCATATTTTGGCCTCAATGAAAATCCTTTCTCGATCGCGCCCGATCCACTCTATCTTTACATGAGTGAGCATCATCGAGAGGCTTTTGCACACCTGAAATACGGGGTCAAGAGTGACGGCGGATTCGTTCTGCTGACCGGCGAGGTCGGGGCTGGCAAAACCACCCTCTGCCGCAGCCTCCTTGAGCAGTTGCCTGAGAACGTCGTGATTGCCTACGTCCTCAATCCCAAAGTCAGCGTCATCGAACTGCTTGAAACCATCTGTGACGAACTCCATATAACCCGGCCGGAACAGGGCAGCATCAAACAGCTGGTCGATCGGCTTAACATCTACCTGCTCGAAGCCAATGCACACGGCCGCAAAACCGTCCTGATTATCGACGAGGCTCAGAACCTCTCCATCGACGTTCTCGAACAACTGCGACTGCTGACCAACCTGGAGACGAACCGCTACAAGTTGCTGCAGATCGTACTGCTCGGCCAACCTGAGCTGCTGCAGATCCTGAATCGTCAGGAAATGCGTCAGCTCTCGCAGCGGGTCACCGCCCGCTGCCATCTGGGCCCGCTTGAGGCCAATGAGATCGGTTCCTATATTCGACATCGTCTGAATATCGCCGGCTGCAATCGACCTCTCTTTCCCGACACCCTCAATAAAACCATTTGGCAGCTCACAGGCGGCATTCCGCGCCTGATCAACCTGGTCTGCGACCGTGCTCTGCTCGGGGCTTATGCTCTGGAGTGTCAACAGGTCGACAGCAAGATTCTCAATCAGGCTGCCAGTGAAGTCCTCGGCGATCTTCGACCAAGCAGACAGAGGATAACGGCTCCGGTCATGGGTTTAACCACCTTTGTGCTGGTTCTGGTCGTCTTTGGTTTCTGGTCGTTGAAGGGTTCCCTTTTCGCCAGGGCCGACCTGCCCTCTGCCCCATTAATCGCTCCAATCTCTGTCACTGATACTCCTGCAGCCACGCCCATGACGAGCCCTCCGCTGCAAGAACGACCAGCAGTTATAGCAGAAAGCTCCCCAGAGCCGGCTTCAGAGTCAATCGACAGTCCCGTCGAGTCTCTCCCCATGACCTGGCCAATGGATTTCGCCACGGAGCAGAGCAAAGAACAAGCAATTGCTGACCTGGCAGGTTTGTGGGGTCTCTCTTTCGACGCTGAGCGTCGCGATTACTGTAGCTATGCCAACGAACATGATCTTGGCTGCCTGGCAGGCAAGGACAGCCTGGAGACTTTACGCAACATGAATCGCCCCGCGGTTCTGACGCTCTATAATGATGAGGGTTCTCCTTTCCATGTCGTCATATCTGGGTTGAATGAGGACAGCGCACTTTTCATCGCCGGTAACACACAGCACGAGCTGGCCCTTTCAGCAATCACGTCGCGCTGGTTCGGAGAATACCTTCTGCTCTGGCAGCAACCACCGTTTAAGCGTAAGCTTTTGCGGCCGGGCAAAAGAGGCGCCTCGGTCAGTTGGTTGGCGGAGACGCTCCAGCAACTTGAAGTCTATGAGGCCACCGGCCGTGAAGTTCGCCTCGAAGGGACGCTCCTCGGGGCCTTCAAGCGCTTCCAATTCAGCAATGGACTGACTCCAGATGGGATTCTCGGCCCGATGTCGATGATTCATCTCAATACCGCGAGCAAACTCCCCGGGCCCCGTCTATCACAGCAAGGAGAGAGTTGATGTCCTTTATCCTTGAAGCCCTCAAGAAATCTGAGCAGCAGCGACAGCAGCAGAACCCGCCATCAAAAAAAGTGCACAAACGCATTCTTTCCCTGCAAGCAAGCTCTTCTGGCAACCGCCTTTTCCCCTGGCTGGCGTTCGGGTTGCTGTCTCTCATAGTGTTTAGTGGCTGGTGGTATTATACTCAGACAGACGCAACGCAAATGTCACCCTCGGAAGTAATCCAGTCGACGAACTCAGCCCATACACAGAAGGTCGCGACGTCCGATACGGCAACAAATAACCCTACGGAAACAAATGCCCCTACGCCAGAAATCCTGCAACCAGAGATCGCAAAGACAGCCCCCCAAACAGCCAGTGCTGCCCCTCAACCCACCATAACAGTTGAACCGGCCCCAGTTCCTCGGTCGCTTGGATCGCCGACAAACACACAATCAGCCCCTCTCTCAGGAAAGATTTTTTCGACTGCGGACAGAAAGATTCAGACCATAGAAGCCCCTGTTGAAACCGTCGTAATAGCGCAACCGGAACCGCAAGAACCCAGCAATGAATCATTTAATCCAGAATCGACACGTTTCCCCCTCTACTCCGACTTGTCCAGTGAATTACGTAACCGAATTGCCCCGGTGAATATGAGTATGCACTTTTACAACAAGGACCCTAACCGCAGTCTTGTGAGAATTAACGACCGTCTGCTGCGTGAAGGGGATTGGGTGAGCAGGGAACTGGAGCTTGTCGAAATCACGCCGGCCGGGGTAATCCTTGGTTTTAATGGGAAGATCTTCGAGTTGCACAGTGCACGCTAGATAACGATTGCGACGACGGTCTCCGCAACAGGTTGGCTGTCAAAGCTCTGTAGAGGGTGAAATTACTGGTTCGTCGTTTGTCTTGAGCACCAGATCAATTAAAGGCTTACAGCATTTGCAGTAGTTCTTAGATTACAAAAGCCAACCCCACCTGAAATTGGCGGGGTTGGCTTTATGATTTGAGCCGAAAGGACTTCGGTCAGTCGCTCGAAGCGAGCCACCCACCGATCAGCGATTTTTTTTTACAATCAAGAGTAAGAGTCCCTACTCCTCACTCCAATTCAAAAAATACTGTGGAATTATATCTCACATCCGTTTCCTCATCGCTGTATCCTTCCCAGGTGGCAGTCAGGTCATAAAACTCCTTCTCTTGTAGCAGTAGTTTGAACTTGCCACTGTAGTAGCACTCTGATAACAGGTCCTCTTCGCAATCTGACACGCAGGTA
>JAOUDB010000057.1 GCA_029859485.1 Desulfuromonadales bacterium
ATGGCGAGCAGCAGGCCAAGCAGACCCAGGGCCAACAGGGTTCGGGTCAGGATGGTAAGCAATGATTTTTTCTGTTTTTCTTTCTGTTTTGGCATATAACCCTCGATTGAGCCTGATATCTCTACATGAAGAAGAGCCCTCTTCTTCCCATAAGGGTGTAAGATACAGGTAGAACTGACTTTTCTACCATAGCACTTCCCTTTTCGGCAACACTTTTGCCGGTTTAACAGGCCTCTGCGCTATGCTATAGTCAGGTGATCTAGAAAAGAGAGAATAAAAATTGTAAGGTCCACAAAACCTTTAAAGGAGATCTTTTGTCTGTCATAGCTTTTCGTCGAAACAAGATAGTCGCCACGGTTGGTCCGGCCAGTTGCAGCAAAGAGATGCTGCTGGCTCTAATGGAGGCGGGCGCCGATGTCTTCCGCCTTAACTTTTCTCACGGCCAGCATGATGCTTTAACCGAAACGGTGGCTCTGATCCGGCAGATCTCGCGGAATCGCAAGCGCGCTGTTGCTATTCTCGGTGACCTGCAGGGACCAAAAATTCGTACCGGTATGATGCGCGGCGATGTTATGACCCTGACCAGTGGTGAAAGAGTGGTGATTACCACGGCCGATGTTTTGGGCGAGGATGGTGTTATTCCAACCACGTACAATGCACTCCCTCAGGATGTGAGTGATGGCGACAGAATCCTCCTGGATGACGGCCTGTTGGAGCTTCAGGTTGAAAAAATCAGCGGCGAACAAGTGCATTGCCGTGTGCTTGTGGGAGGTCAGTTGAAGAATCGCAAAGGCATGAACCTGCCGGGTGTGGCCGTCTCTGCACCCGCTCTGACCGAAAAAGATCTGGCCGACCTAGAGTTTTGCATAGAGCAGGAGCTTGACTACCTGGCTCTCTCCTTTGTGCGTACGGCGGCAGAAGTCATCGAGCTCAAAAAACTTCTCGCGCAAAGTGAGGCGTCGATCCAGGTGATCGCCAAGATTGAGAAACCGGAAGCGGTGGAAGCTTTTACTGAAATCCTCGCAGCGGCCGACGGCATCATGGTGGCGCGCGGTGATCTGGGCGTGGAGATCAACTCGGAAAAAGTTCCCCTGATCCAGAAGCATATCATCCGGCAGTGTAACCTGGCCGGTAAGCCGGTCATCACGGCAACCCAGATGCTGGAGAGCATGGTCAATAACCCGCGACCGACCCGCGCCGAGACGTCCGATGTTGCCAACGCGATCCTCGATGGTACTGACGCGGTCATGTTGTCTGCGGAAACAGCTTCGGGAGATTATCCCTGTGAAGCGGTGGAGATGATGGTGCGGGTTGCCGTCGATGTTGAGCGAGACCCGCAGCTCAAGGAACAGTTTTTTCATCCCCTGTCAGAACAGAGCAGCACACCTAGCCTCACCGAATCAATTGGCCAGGCCGCCTGTCGTGTCGCTGAAAACGTCGGTGCAGCCGCCATTCTGGCTTTCACCCAGACCGGCAGTACGGCCGCCTTGGTTGCCAAGTATCGGCCGCCCATGCCGGTCTATGCTGTGACCCCGACCCTGGCGGTTCGTCGACGCATGGCCCTCTATGCAGGAGTGCGCTCTATCCGTGTTGATATCGAAGGGGACACGGAAGCGCAGATCCGCTCGGTGGACGCGGCGGTTCTTGAAGCTGGAGTTCTTAGCAAGGGAGATATCGTGGTGATTACCATGGGCAGCCCGCTTTCTGATCCCGGTACCACCAATCTGCTCAAGGTTCACCAGCTTGGCAGTTGATTGTAAATCCTGGAACGCGTAACACGGAACGAGAAACTAAAATGAATAAAAAAGCAGTGGTTCTTTATAGTGGCGGTCTGGATTCAACGACCTGTATGGCGATCGCTAAAGCGGACGGTTTTGAGCCCTACGCGATGAGTTTTGCTTATGGCCAACGACACACCATCGAGCTGGAGAAAGCTCGTCAGTCTGCAGCAAAGATCGGTGCCGTAAAACACCAGGTGGTGGAGATCGACCTGCGCCAGTTCGGCGGGAGTGCTTTGACCGCTGATCTTGATGTGCCAAAAGATCAGAGCTCAACAGACGATATCCCCATCACCTATGTTCCGGCGAGGAATACGATCTTTCTGAGCTTTGCGCTCGGCTGGGCGGAAGTCCTCGGTGCCAGTGATATCTATGTCGGCGTTAACGCTCTGGATTATTCCGGTTATCCTGATTGTCGCCCTGAATTTATCAGCGCATTTGAAAATATGGCCAACCTTGCCACCCGGGCAGGTGTCGAGGGTGACCAGCCCTACACCATACATTCGCCATTAATCCAACTCAGCAAGGCGGAAATTATTCGCACTGGTCTGGACCTCGGCGTTGACTATGGCTTGACCCACTCCTGTTATGATCCGACTCCGGCAGGAATTTCCTGCGGACGCTGCGATTCCTGCTTTTTGCGTTTGAAAGGCTTTCGCGAGGCGGGCTTGGAAGATCCGATTGATTATGTGACGCGTGGCGCGTAGCGCGTTGCGAGAAAAGGCAAAAAAATGAATCAAACAAAGCAAGACCAGGGTTCTTCGCAGCACGCGCCACACGCCACGCGCGCCACCGGCGACGCCGGCAGCATGCCTGACATGCAGAAGAGCCACGACGATCGCAACATCGCCATCGACAAGGTCGGCGTTAAGGATATCCGCTACCCGATCGTCGTCATGGACAAGAACAAAGAGCAACAGCAGACGGTTGCGCGCATCAACATGTATGTTGACCTGCCCCATCACTTCAAGGGCACCCACATGAGTCGCTTCATCGAGATACTCAATCAGTATCATGGCCAAGTCAGTATCGACCGCATGAACACAATGCTGTGTGATATGAAAAAGCATCTTGAGGCCAGTTGTGCCCACCTCGAACTGGAATTTCCGTATTTTATCGAGAAGCAGGCACCAGCGTCCGGAGCGCGCAGTTTGATGGAGTACCAGTGCAATATGACCGGCAGCCTCGGCGAGGATTACGATTTTGTGCTTGGCGTCACGGTACCCATGACCTCGCTTTGCCCCTGTTCGAGGGAAATCAGCGAACGCGGTGCTCACAACCAGCGCAGTGCCGTGACCGTTGAGATCCGCTATACCGATCATATCTGGTTGGAAGACCTGATCGCGTGGGTGGAAGAGTGCGGCAGCGCACCGGTTTATGCCTTGCTCAAGCGTGACGACGAAAAAGCCTTAACCGAGATGGCTTACGATAATCCAATGTTTGTCGAAGACGTGGTGCGCAAGGTGACCCAGCGGTTACTCAAGGTTCCCGAGATCACCTGGTTCAAGGTTGCCTGTGAAAATTTTGAGTCGATTCACAATCATTCTGCCTATGGCCAAGTGGAACGGACTAGACCTGAAAAGCGTGGATAAACCTGTGGAAAAGGTGGATAACTCGTTAAATAGCAACATTTTTAATCATTCTGGCCCTGTTATCGGCCTGTTTGCCAAGGAGCCGGTTGCGGGTCGTGTCAAGACCAGGCTGTCTCCAGCCTTAACCACAGAGCAGGCCTGTTGGCTCTACCAGATCTCACTGTTCGAGACGGTGAATCGTCTGTTCGCCGCGGACTTGCCGCTGGTGCTCTGCTACGACGGACGACGGGAATGGTTCGCAGAAGCCTTTCCGGGGCTACCGCTACTGGCACAAGTTGGTGATAGTCTCGGCGATCGCATGAGCAATGCTGTCCAGGAACTCTTTCGTCACCTTAATGGACCGGTTCTTTTGGCGGGCTCCGACAGCCCCGATTTACCCATCAGCCTGGTTGATCAGGCTTTGCAGACACTCCGGGAAACAGACGTGGTTACCATCCCCTGCCGAGACGGCGGCTATGTTGTCGTCGGCCTGAGGCGGTCGGCCACAGAGTTGTTTGCCGGCATCCCCTGGAGCACTTCAGGGGTCTTGCAGGCAACCCGACAGGCCTGTCGGCGGATTGGCTTGAGCTACGCCGAAACAGAAGAGTGGTACGATCTGGATGAAATTGATGACCTGCGCCAGCTGGTAACACGTTCTCCCGAATCGGCGACCGCCCGTCATCTTCTTGCCGAGCTGCAAGAACGGCTATAAATTCATCGGCAAGCCGGTTGACTTGCCGTCAGCGCTACCCGATAATCAATTGGTAGATAAGGCTGGTCTTTTGATGTTGCCAGTCTGACAACCCGTAAGCGTAAGGAGATCTCCCTTGGAATTGGTTCTTAATGCCGGCCCGATAGTCAAGCTGGTCCTGTTGATTCTGGTTTATTTTTCCGTGGTCTCCTGGGCCATTATTTTCTACAAGCAGCTGGTCATTCACCGTGCGATTGGTGACTCGGAGCGTTTCCTCGATTTTTTCTGGTCGAAAAAAAGCTTCGATACCATCGGTAAGGGCCTTGATGACTATCGGCATTCACCTCTCACGGTGCTGTTTCGCGAAGTCTACAGTGAGCTGGCCCAGAACCGTCGCCAGAGCGAAGGCCAGGAAGATGGCAACCTGGTGGCTGACCTCGGCGAGCAGGAACGGGTGGCCCGGGTGCTGCGGCGCTCCACGACTTCACAGACCCAGCGACTGGAAAAATATCTCTCTTTTCTTGCCACCACCGGCTCGGCAGCGCCTTTTATCGGCCTGTTCGGCACGGTTTGGGGCATCATGGATGCCTTCCATGGCATCGGGACCAGCGGCAGTGCTTCGCTGGCTGTTGTCGCACCGGGTATTTCAGAAGCGCTGGTCGCGACAGCAATCGGCTTGGTCGCAGCGATTCCGGCCGTTATCGGGTACAACCACTTTGTTAACAAGATCAACGTTTTGATTGGCGAGATGGATAATTTCTGCCAGGAGATGTTGAACATTGTCCAGCGTATGAGCCGGGGTCGTTAATATGGAAGTTGGTCAAAACAGCAATCGCCGGCGCACGGTGCTAGCCCAGATCAACGTGACACCCTTTGTCGACGTCATGCTGGTCCTGCTGATCATTTTCATGGTCACGGCACCGATGATGGAAAAGGGTGTAGATGTTGCCTTGCCAGAAGTTGAAAACGCGCCGAACCTTACTGCGGTCAAAGAGCCTCTGGTGATTACCGTAACCCGCAAGGGCGAAATCATGGTCGGCAAGAACAGCGTCGCTGATGCGGGTAAGTTGACTCCGGTGTTGCAGCAGGTGTTAAGTGAACGTGAAGACAAGGCCGTCTATTTGGAAGCCGACAAGGCGGTGCCTTATGGCACGGTCGTCAAGGTGATGGCTGCAATCAAGCGCGCCGGAGTCGCCAAGCTTGGTATGGTGGCTCAGGAACCACAAGAGTAAGTGAGTGCGCCTCTGATGCCTGTCGAGTCTCTGCGCCAAATCAACGCTTTTCACAAGGACCCGAAGTTCGGTCGCTTGCTGCTTGTCTCTCTGCTCGTCCACGGCCTGGTCTGGGTGGCCTTCACCGTTGACCTGTTCGGCACCAAGACCCGCCCCAAGCCCCCGGTCTATTACGTTGACCTGATTCACAAACCGGTGCTCAATCCACAGGCGGGACGACCCGATCCCCGTCCGGCTAAGAAGCCGAAAGCTGCGGAAGTCAAACGCACGGTCCAGACCGCACCACCTGCGGTGCAGAAAAAGGCCAAGCCTGCCGTCAAACCTTTGGTCAAACCGGTACAGACCAGCAAGACCAAGCCGAAGCCGAAGCCAGTGGCGAAACCGGCGGTCAAGTCAGATAAGCGTAACGAACAGCAGGTGAAGAGCGCCCTTGATGAGATTCGGGAACGCCAAAAGCGTCAAGCTGAGCGCGATGCCATAAAAGACAAGATTGCCAAATTAAGCGCAGGGGCGGCCACCGTCGCAGCCGACGTGCCGGTGGGGATGCCTGACGGTACGGGTGACGAGGTGGGTGTCAGTGCTCTGGCTTTTGTGCAGGCTTTTATCCAGCAAAACTGGGCTCTTTCTCCTTATCTTCTGGATCAGTCACGACTCCGTGATCTCGAAGCGAAAGCCACTCTGACCTATACGGCGTCCGGAGAAATGATCCGTTACCGTATCAATACACCCTCAGGGAATCAGCAGTTCGATGATTCACTGAAAAGAGCAATCACCAAATCGAAGCAGTTGCCGCAGCCCTTGCCGAAACAGCTCGATCTGTTGGTCACCTTCAACCTTAAGGAAATGGCCCGGGGAAAATAAGCATGTTGATGCGCTGGTTTATCGTTTGCCTGTTCTGCCTTGTTTTGCCGTGGTCGGCTCTGGCCGCCACGGAAATTGAAATCTCCTCGCCCGGCGAACAATCGATTCCCCTGGCTCTGACCCGGTTGCTGCCTGACAAGGGGCCGGAGTCAGCGCAGATCTCCGGGGAGTTTGACGAGGTCCTCGATGCCGATTTGGATCTTTCTGGACTCTTTCGCTTTGTTGATCCTGAAGCTTTTCTCGATGATGCGCAGCGTATCGGGCTTTACAGCATCCAGGTTGATTTTCCGCAGTGGCGATTGCTCGGTAGTGAAACCCTGATTAAAGGGACCTATAAAATTGAGGGTGATAAGCTGACCATCGAGGCGCGCCTCTTTGATGTTGTCAACCGCAAGCTCCTGACCGGTCGACGCTATGTTGGTGAGGCCAAGGATGTCCGGCGCATGGCGCACGCCTTTGCCGACCAGGTACTTAAGGAACTCACCGGCGAAGAGGGCCCTTTCAGTGCACGCATCGCCTATATCTCCGATTTGAGTGGGGATAAAGAACTCTGGCTGATGGACGTCGATGGCAAACGTCCGATTCGACTGACCAACCATCGCTCGATCGTACTCAACCCCGATTTCTCTCCTCGGGGCAAAGAGATCCTCTTTACCTCCTACCGGGCCAACAACCCCGATCTTTATCGCAAGGAAATTTACACTGGCAAAGAAGCCAAGCTATCTTACAAGCAGGGCCTCAACGTTGCCGGACGAATGTCTCCTAATGGCCGCGAGATTGCCCTGACCCTTTCCAAGGACGGCAATCCCGAGATCTACCTGATCGGCACCACGGGTCGCATACGTAAGCGGATCACGGACAACTGGGGTATCGACAGTGATCCTTCCTGGAGCCCCGATGGCAGCCAAATAGCGTTTGTCTCCAACCGGCAGGGCAACCCGCATATCTTTGTCGCTGACACCTTTACCGGCCAAGCCGCAAGGTTGACTACCCAGGGCAAGTACAATGCCACGCCGGCCTGGGGCCCGAAGGGCGAGCGCATTGCCTTTACCCGCCAGATCGGCGGCCAGTTCGATATCTACACGATCAATATCGATGGCACTGACGAACGTCGCCTGACCTTTGGTCCCGGTAACAGCGAACATCCACGCTGGAGTCCAGACGGCCGCTTCATTATCTATTCATCAGACAAGGGTGGTAACCGTGCGATTTACGTTATGCGCAACGACGGCACCGGTGCCAGACGCTTGACAAAGCTGGACAGCGATTGTCGCCACCCTGCCTGGTCGCCGCGATGGTAATAGGAGCAGAAGAAGTTCTAACGCCTGTTTTGTAAGTGCTCTGTTGGCAATGTTGGTTGTTTGTCGAAGGCAAAAGCAAGTGGTTGTTATTTATGGCCTAGCTCGTTATAATGCGTGACTCGAAAAAGTTAGTGAGCATCGTGCCATTTAAATGAGATGCTATGACCCCTGTCTTAACTCTTAAGGAGCCCACAATGAAAGCAATGCAAACCCTCAAACTTGTTCTGATCGTCCTTTTCCTCTGCAGCAGTCTCATCGGTTGTGCCAAGTCTACTCCCCAGATGGACCAAGAAGATGTTGGCAAGTCCGATATGAGTCAGACCTCTGAAGTCAAAGGGGTTGATGAAGGGTCCATGCAGGGCGAAGTCGTACCGACTCATGATCAGATTGCTGGTATGGAGCGTATCAATTTCGATTTTGACCAGTTCACTCTTTCTGCCGAAGCGCGCAGCATTCTCGGCAATAACGCCAAGTATCTGCAGGCGAACAGTGGTATCAACGTTGTCATCGAAGGTCATTGCGACGAGCGTGGCTCCGACGAGTACAACTTGGCTCTCGGTGAAAGCCGCGCCCTGGCTGCCAAGAGCTATCTGGTTTCTCTGGGCGTCAGCGCCAAGCGTCTTTCGGTAATTTCCTACGGCGAAGAGAAGCCCTTGAGCAAAGGTACAGGCGAAAGCGCATGGGCTCAAAACCGTCGCGCAGAATTCAAAGCGATCAACTAAGCGTCCTCGCGTCATTGCTGATGCGTTCTTTGGAGTAGAGCCATGTTTCGAATTTGTTTGCCGTTATTTCTGATTGTCAGCATTCTGCTGAGCGGTTGCGTGGTCACAGAACAAGACCTGCAGATGCAGCGTGACCTGCTGGAGATGAAGCGGCGGCTCGGTGAAACGGAGCGTGCTCTCAAGGAATTGCAGGATGACGCCTCGGGCGGTGTCCGCGCGCATGTGGAAACCCTAGCGCGCAACCAGGCTGATTTCCAAGCTGAGCTGGATGGCGTTCGGGTTGACCTGCAGTCGATGCAGGGACAAACCGGTGATCAGGGGCGCGTCAACGAAGACATGCGACAGGATTTAACTCTGCTTCGTGACGAGCTGAGTTTACAGATTGTCGATCATGAACAGCGCCTTAGCCTGCTGGAAGGGGGCGGTGGCGTTGATCTGCAAAAGCCGGTTAAGGCATCGTCTCCGACGATCCCTGCGCAACCCGTTGTTAAAACGCAAGCGGCAACGCCAAGCGGTGAAAGCGCTGCCGAGCTTTACGAGCGTGCACTCAAAACGATTCGTGAGCAGCGTGATTTTGCAGCCGGCCGTGAAATGATGGAGACTTTCCTCAAACGGTATCCACAAGATGACCTGGCGGTTAACGCAGCCTACTGGATTGGTGAAACCTACTATGCGGAAAAGGCTTACGAACAGTCTATTCTGAAGTTTGAAGAAGTCATTGAGACCTATGGCGAACATCCGAAGGTCGCTTCGGCTATGCTCAAACAGGCACTCGCCTTTGAGGCCAGTGGCGACAAGGCAACTGCGGAGCTCTTGCTGCAGAAGTTGATCAAACGCTACCCTCTTTCCGGAGAGGCAGAAAAAGCCAAGAAAAAGTTACAGACCCCATAAAAGGGTGAGATTTTAGCAGCTAAACAAAATATAGTTGACAACATAGCGCGGGTCAGTTTATAAGACGCATCTCGTGTGCCGCTAGCTCAGTTGGTAGAGCATCTGACTTTTAATCAGATGGTCGTAGGTTCGATCCCTACGCGGCACACCATTTTTAAAGCGTCGTACATTGCAGGAGCCTTTCCTGCTAGGTACTTGAGAATTTAAGTCCCTATCGTCTAGCCTGGCCCAGGACACCGCCCTTTCACGGCGGCGACTGGGGTTCAAATCCCCATGGGGACACCAAAATGTTGAAAGCCCCTCTGCTGAAAAAGCGGAGGGGCTTTTGCTTTTGTGTTGGGGGCTTCGTTGTCTGTTTGCAATGCGATAAACAATAAGGTGAGCAGGTCAGGATGCTGGACAGGGGAAAGTTTTGGGAGGTGTTTAAGGGTTCTCTCAAAGAGAAGATATTCTTATAGACTTGTTCAAGACCAGCCCTGTAAGGAACATGACTTTCGTCCCAGGTCATATAGCCCTCTAATAAGCCTTTCACAAAGGCATTGAAAAGTAGCACCGGCACCTTTAGTCACCAACCTGATTCTTGCTGTTTTTCTCTCAAAGATTTAGTATCTCAAGATTACAAAAAAGGCAGAGCCTTTGCATTTTAGTCGCAGCAGGAGGTTCATTCCCCTGTTCTTGGGGAACACCTCAATAACCGCCAAAAGGTTGCAACTGATATCATCGACTTATCACTCATGAATGAAAATCAGCAAAAAACACATAGAGCCACTTTTGTCGCACTGTTTCTGTTGACTGCAATCCCCCTGGTGACTTCGCCAACGGCTCTGGTCGCGGGCTTTGCTTTCAGCTTTCTGTTCGACAACCCCTTTCCGGAAAAGACCGCCCGGTTGAGCAAAACGTTGCTCAAGCTTTCAGTTGTCGGGCTCGGCTTCGGCGTCAACTTCGCAGAGGTTATAGAGGTCGGCAAAAGCTCCTTGTTGCTTACCCTCGTCAGCATCACCGCAACCATTGTATTGGGAGAGCTTT
>JAOUDB010000466.1 GCA_029859485.1 Desulfuromonadales bacterium
TCATACCCACCTCTAAACAATCGTTTAAAATCCGACTGTCTACATGTGCCGTTAATGCAACGATGGGCACTGTGTTACCCCTTTCCCTTAATTGGCGAGTAGCCTCAATACCATCCATCACCGGCATATTGCAATCCATCAGGACAAGACCATAGCTTTTGCTCATGGCCATTTCAAGAGCCTCTTGTCCTGATGTTGCTTCGTCAATTTCAAAGCCGAGGGGTCTAAGGTTACAGCGAACCAATTCGCGGGTGACAGCATAGTCATCTGCGATCAAGATTCTTCCACGCTGAACAGTCGTGTGCCTTGGTGAAGCGATCGGGGCTTTGGATGGAGAACGGTCTCTATGTCCATCAGAGCCTGGCCGGTCTTTATGTTCATCTGCCAGAAGAAATGAAAACAGCACACGAAAAACGCTTCCCTTTCCAGGATGACTCTCAACCTCAATTCCGCCATCCATAAGTTCTAAAAGCTGCCGAACAATTGCCAACCCCAAACCGGCACCACCGGATTTGCGGTCTATCGAATTGTCTACTTGAGTAAAAGGTTTAAATATCTTTTTTAGATCCTCGGCATTGATACCAATGCCAGTATCTTTTACCTCCAAGGTGCAGAGCCTCGCAAAATCTCCAATCGGTGACATGTCAAGGACAACAGTGACTTCTCCCTGTGAGGTAAATTTGATAGCGTTATTGACCAAATTCAATAAAATCTGTCGCATCCTCAGCGGGTCGGCCATGACAGTACAATGTGCTTCTGGAGAAATCTGACATGACAAAGACAACCCTTTTTGCGTAGCCGATTCGGTAAGCAACTTTGTGATTTCTTCGGTAATTTTAGAGATGTTTACGGGGGATTGACGCAAAGTCAGATTGTTCGACTCTATTTTTGAGAAATCAAGAATATCGCTGATAAGAGTTAATAAAATTTCACCTGAATTTTGCACCGTTTCCGCCAGGTGTCTTTGTTCCTCGCGCAGTGGCGTGTTTAGCAGAAGCTCATTCATTCCGAGCACGCCGACCAACGGGGTTCTCAATTCATGGGTCATATTGGCAAGAAAAACTGATTTAGCCTGATTTGCAGCTTCAGCCTTCTTTTTGGCTAACTCAAGTGAACTTATGGATTTATTTAATTCTGCCGTCCTTTCGAAAACTGTATGTTCGAGATATTTCTTATGGTCTTTAAGCTTATGCTCATGCACTTCAATTTGCGTAAGCATGTCATTAAAGCCATCAACCAGCTGACCAATTTCATCGTTGGAGGTCCGTTGACTGCGCAAGGAATAGTTGCCTGTACTGGAAACATCACGCATTGTTGCAGCCAGTTGCAATACCGGGTTTGAAATTTTACGGATAAAAAAGAAGGTCGCTGCGAGCCCGATCAAAAAAATCACTACCACTAGTACACCCAACCTCCACTGTAAGAGAGTAACGGGCTCAATGAGTGCGGCTCTTGGAATTGCAACAACAGTATAAAAGTCAAAAAGTTTTGAATAAGAAGCATATACTAGTAACGCTGTAGGCTCTGGAGCTTTTTCTTCAACCAGGACAAATGAGGTTTCTCCATCAACGGCCGGAGCCCGCGTGGCTTGCTCTACAATCCGCTGCTTCAGGCTTTCCAGTTGCGGCAGAAAGGTGTCCAAAAAGCTTTGTCTGGGGGGAACCAGGTTCTGGAGTTGACGATTAAATATAAAGGCGCTGCCATTTCCTGGCAGATGAATCTGGTTAAAACTGTCCTGAAGTCCCTTGAGGACCTGTCTCTTCTTTTGTTCGGTGGCAATTTCTACAGCACCTAAGTCGACCACCTGAGCAAGGACCCAGTCCCAGGTAGAAAAATAATAAAACAAACCAAGCTGCTTGCTCTGTCCCTTCAAAGAGTCACTGAAAACGGTAAATTCTGTATTTTTCCCGAAACGATTGGAGGAAACTTTTTCAACCACAGGACGTCCGAAGAGATCCTTAATGTTCAATGCCGAAGTTCCTATGTGTTCTGGCTCGGAATGGCTGATGTACTGGCCTGAACGTTGAATAACCCACCACTCAACCTGCGAATCTTTCCGCGCTTGAGAAACCCAGTCAAGGGCAAGCTTTTTAGCCGAATCCTGATCCGATAAAGATCTGTTGAGCTGATCAAAAGTAGCAATGGCCAATGTTGAGTTGCTGAGCAATCTCTGCTTGCGCTGATCAACAGCCGCAATCTTGTCATTCAGTAACTGATTGTGTGTCTCGGTAACATTCAGGTCGACAAGTTGAAAAATATTACTAACAGACTTTTCTTCTGCGTGGGTCAAGGCCGTACTGATCTCACGGCTGCCAAAATAAACAACCAGAGTTGCACTCAGGCAGAAGATCACAAGCAAGCCTAGAGAGGCTTTCGTTGTTAGACTTTTAATCCTAGACAAGCGGGTTCTCCAAACACTCAAAATTACTATTCTATTATTGTTCATCAACTCAAGTAAAGGGTCTGAAACCATCTCGATACAAACAAGCATTTTCACGATCACGATTTCACTGATTTCTCCATCAACAAGGCTTGAACATAAAAAGTACACATAGTACTCTTTGAAATCAGGATTTCTGCTCTAATCAGCCTGCGGATTATGTTCAAAAATCGCCCTCGCGCCATTCTCATCATGGTTTTGCGATTGGTTTATTCAGGAGAGACACATGCCGTTCCACATAATCAAATCCGGGATAATGACATTATTGATTTGCGCCATCATCCTATTCGGCGTCTTTGATGCTGGTGCGAAAGAGTTCTCTGAGTTTCCCCAGCTTAAAGAGGGTCAGAAAATCCGTATCGGCTATCTCGAGGGAGGTCCTTTTCTTAACTATCACCAAAGCCTTGTCGCCTTCGTCAATGGTTTGGTTGAGTTGGGATGGCTCAATGATCCACATTTTCCTGAGTTCTCGAACAC
>JAOUDB010000467.1 GCA_029859485.1 Desulfuromonadales bacterium
GCATCGGCATCCGCATCGGAATGTACAGCAACGGTCAGGATGCCGAGTTCCTTACAAGCGCGGATAATGCGCAGAGCAATTTCGCCACGATTGGCGATCAGGATTTTGCGAAACATGTTGTCTCCCCTTTACCTAGCAGCGTTCTACCTTGAAGAGCGGTTCACCGAATTCAACCGGAGCAGCATCATCCTTGAGGATCTCAATGATCTTGCACTTGAATTCCGCTTCGATCTCGTTAAAAAGCTTCATGGCTTCCACAAGACAGACAGTCTGGCCGGCCTCTACGATCGCACCCACCTCAGCAAAAGCATCAGCCTCAGGGCTCGGTTTACGATAGAAGCTGCCAACGATCGGCGAATTGATCGTTTCGTACTTATCATCAACGACCGGTTCCGCAGCGACGGCAGCAGCCGCAGGGGCAGCGACAGGCGCTGGAGAAGCAGGAGCAACTGTGCCCACAGGAGTAGCAAACTGGACATACTCTTTGTCCGGGCCACGCTTGATCAGGATCTTCTCTTCTGCATTTTCAATCTCAAATTCAGTGATATCAGTGTCGGTAATTATTTTGACCAGCGACCTCAAATCTTTAATCTTCATCGATATGCCTCCTTAAAGTTCACCGACATGTTTAATAAGCCGTCGGCAGAATGTTGAGTCAGTTTAACAGAATGTTGCTAAACGTCTTGGGGATTTTTGTCAATATTCGGCAACCATCGTCTGTTACCAGAACAGTATCCTCTATCCTTACACCACCGACTCCCGGAACATAGATGCCAGGTTCAATAGTGAAAACCATACCCGCTTCTGCATTCATCGTACTGCGCGGTGAAACAGTTGGAGCCTCGTGAACCGCCAAGCCGACGCCATGGCCTAAACCATGGCCGAAGTAATCTCCGAAACCGCTGCTCTTGATATGCTCTCGGGCAATTCGGTCCAATTCAGTCAATGCGATTCCCGGGGCAACCTCGGCAAGAGCAAGATCATGAGCTTCGAGAACCGTATCAAAAATGCTTTGCAGTTCCCCGGAGACATCACCCATGGCCAATGTCACGGTTTCATCCGAGTGATAACCAGAGAGACGACAACCGAAGTCAATCGTCACCAATTCACTGGTGCCTATCAATTTGTCACTGGCAACACCGTGAGGCATGGCACCACGGGCACCTGAGGCCACGATAACATCAAAAGCCTTTTCTTCAGCACCCAGCCTTCTCAGAGCAAATTCTAGGGCGAGTGCAACTTCGCTCTCTTTTGTGCCGGGCCTGATCATATGAATAACTTCGGCAAAAGCTGCCGCGTTCAAATCTGCAGCACTGGCCAGAAACTCAATTTCATCCGAAGTTTTATGCAAACGAAGGCTTTGCAATTCATCCTTTAGATGCATCCACTTGCAATCAGCATTGCCCTGGTCCTGCAATTCTTTGGCAAAACCAAAAGGGAGCGTGGATTCAAAGCCAACTCGGCTGACATCATGCGATGTCAACTGGGAAGCAATGCCCTCGATTTTGAGTTTGTACTCACAAATCTGGTCGGCAGTCACCTCTGCGTTGGACTGTGTTGTATAACGCGAATCGGTCAGAAAAACAAGCTGGTCAGAAAAGACAATCAGGGCCGCATCACTTCCGGTAAAACCGCACAGGTAGCGAATATTTTCAGGCTGGCAGAAAACCAGGGCATCAAGCTCAAGCTTTGCAAGGAGATCAGTGGCCTTCTGCCTGCGGTGGGAATAAACCATAGTTAAGTTAACAGTTATGAAAGGTGATCAATCAGGCCACGCAGTGCTAATTGATAGCTCATTGCGCCAAAGCCAGACACCTGGGCAATAACCACGCCGGCAACATAGGAGTGATGGCGGAAGGATTCGCGTGCATGGATATTTGACAGATGCGCTTCGATAACGGGAAGCGCGATAGAAGAGATGGCATCTCGCAGGGCAACACTCGTGTGCGTTAACCCCCCGGGATTAATGATGACACCCGAGAAACCGTCACTTTCGGCAGCATGAATGCGGTCGATAAGTGTGCCTTCATGGTTGGACTGCATGGTTTCGACTTCGACGCCAAGTTCAGTGGCAAGAGAATCCAGAGCCGTGTTGATGTCTGCAAGAGTTTGCCGACCATATACTTCAGGTTCACGTTTCCCCAGAAGGTTAAGGTTGGGGCCATGCAAAACAAGGATGCGAACTGACATTAGTTCAAAGCCTCAATCAGGTTAAATCCTTCACGTGTCATCAGGTAGCGGCCCTTACCGAAGTTACCATCGCGATTTATAACCAGAGCAACAAAATATTCATCATTGAGCATACGGATGACAATAATGAAACGGTCGGTGCGAATGGAAATCTCTTCCATATCGCCAAGGCTCAGGATCTCGGCCGTTTTGCGAATTTCCTTGAGGACGTTGGAATATTCAACAACAACCATCTGTAAGTCAAGTTCCTCTTCTGGAGCAAAATACTGATCAATTGAGATACCATCGTATCCCATCAGGACAGCCCCGATACCACCGCCGGTTTCTTCAACAATCCGTTGCAGAATTTCGTTAAACATTGGTCCTCCCGTTTTTAATCACAGACAGCCAGCGTTGCAGTACGCCCAGTGGTGATTGGTCTTTGGCTTCACCCTGAGGCTCAGACGCTTCTTCCATTGAGACAGAAACGGATTCAGCCTCAGTGACAACCGCAGCAGTTTCTGGCAAAGGTTCTGCAACAACCGGCACATCTTCAGCAACCGGAGCAATCTCACTCCCTGACAACTGCAGAAGTTGCTTGATACGCTCACTAGCAGATGTATTCTCGGGGTTCTGGTTAAGTATCCCCTCATAGATTTCAATCGCTTTGTCCAACAAGCCCTGTTTGACATAAATTTCTGCAAGGGTTGCCGTTGCAATAGGTTCTGAGG
>JAOUDB010000469.1 GCA_029859485.1 Desulfuromonadales bacterium
CCAGGTTTCGCAACAGGTGCATAGCTCAACGGCCATCCGGGAAATTCTTAAAGATGGCAGGGTTGCCGATGCGGTGAACGTCCTCGGTCGTAACTATACTCTTGATGGTGTTGTTGTTCACGGTGACGGGCGCGGGCGCAAACTCGGTTTCCCGACCGCTAACCTTTCTACTGAAAAGGAGTTGCTTCCTTGTGATGGCGTCTATGTCGTCAAGGTGAAGTGGCGTGATCGTTATTTCGATGGCGTTATCAATATCGGCCATAGGCCGACTTTTTCCGGGGAGAAAACAACTCTGGAGATTCATCTCCTCGATTTTCAGGGCGACCTTTATGCGGAACGATTGAGGATCTACTTTGTTGATCGACTGCGCGGCGAACGGAAATTCGCCTCGGTTGATGCTTTGCAGGAAGCGGTCCTCATGGATATTGAACGGGCCCGCGGAAAATTGGCAGACGCGCAGGTTGTTGAATATCGAGAATACCTCGATTGTGGTGATAACTTCAGGGCCAATGGAGCGAAGTGATATGCAGGTGAGCGGCAAGACAGATGTGGTGGGCATCTTTGGTGATCCGGTCGCACATTCCCTTTCGCCACGTATGCAGAACGCGGCGATTCAGGCCAGTGGCCTGGATGCGGTTTACGTGCCATTTCACGTCACCGCGGCACAGTTATGTGACGCTGTTAAAGCGATTCGTGCTATGTCGATACGAGGAGTCAACCTGACCATCCCGCACAAAGAAGCTTCCTGCCACCTGGTTGATGAACTTGATGTCTCAGCGCAAATGATCGGCGCGATCAATACAATCGTTAACGATAACGGCCGCCTCAAGGGTTACAATACCGATGGCCTCGGCTTGTTAAAGGCTCTGAAACAGGAGCTTGGCTGCGATGTGGCTGGCAAGCGGGTCCTCTTGCTTGGGGCCGGTGGCGCATGTCGTGCTGCTTTGGTTGCTCTTTGCCAGGCAAAGGTGTCCTGGGTCGGAATTGCCAATAGAACGCGTAACAGGTCGCAAAAACTGGTCGAAGAGTTCTCCGCAAAGTTTTCGGGCACGGCTTTTGCTGAGTATGAACTGGGCCCATTCTTGCTGAACACATGTGACGAGCCGGTTGATTTGCTGGTTAACACAACGGCAGTTGGCCTCAATGGGGAAGACTTCAGCTTTCCGGTTGTGGATTGCCTCAAGCCCCGTGGAGCCGTGTTTGACATGGTCTATACTCCTGAGCCGACGGTGTTGCTTGATCAGGCAAGGAAGCGCGGCCTGGCCGCCGCCGATGGTCTGGGGATGCTCGCAGCACAGGGTGAGGCCGCATTTGCTCTCTGGTTTGGTCAAGCTCCTGAGCCGCTTGTTATGCGCCGGGCCCTGGATGTGTCGGATGAAATTTGATTTTTGATTCCAGCGGGTTACATGGTATCTCGCTTGACAGGCCTCTTGCGCTTTCGCTAGAATGCCGGAATTGTTTTTAATGTGAGGCTGGCTGGTTTGACAGCCAGTATAGAGGGATTGGATGTCGGTGTCAGATAATGCTTTAAGTTGTAGCCTTTTATCAGACCCGACGAGCTTCCGGGGGAATATTATTTTTTATGGCTGTTAATCGTCTCGGCGAACTTCTGGTACGCAATAAATTGATTGACCAGCAACAACTGACCAAGGCTCTTGAAGAACAGAAAGCCTCTGGTGGCCGTCTTGGTGCCAGCATGGTTAAGCTTGGTTTTTTGAAAGAAGAAGACCTCGCGGCTTTTCTTTCACGTCAATATGGCGTCCCGTCGATTAACCTCAGTGAATTTGAAATTGATGAAAGCGTCATCAAGTTAGTTCCTTCCGAAGTCGTGCAGAAGTATCAGTTGATTCCGATCAACCGTGCAGGCTCGACGCTGATCGTCGCCATGGCCGATCCTTCCAATATCTTCGCCATCGACGATATCAAGTTTATGACCGGCTATAACGTCGAAATCGTAGTCTCTGCCGAAAACAGCATCAAGTCTGCTATCGATAAATATTATGACCAGAGCGCGTCCTTCGATGATGTCATGGGCGATCTTGATGATATTGATCTTGAGGTTATTGACGACGTTGATGAAATAGATACCGGCGAGCTTGAAAGAGCCAGTGAGGACGCTCCGGTTGTCAAGCTGGTCAACCTGATCCTTACTGATGCGATCAAAAAAGGCGCCTCCGATATTCACGTCGAGCCCTACGAAAAATCATTCCGGGTTCGTTACCGGATTGACGGTGTCCTTCACGAAGTTATGAAGCCACCTTTGAAGCTCAAGAACGCTCTGACTTCGCGCATCAAAATCATGTCGGAGATGGATATCTCTGAACGACGTTTGCCTCAGGATGGTCGTATCAAGATTAAACTGCCCGGTGGCAAAGACATGGACTACCGCGTCAGCTGCCTGCCGACCCTGTTTGGCGAAAAGATCGTACTGCGTCTGCTAGACAAGTCGAACCTGCAGTTGGATATGACCAAGCTCGGTTACGAAGAGCAATCGCTGAAGTGGTTCAAGGAACAGATTCACAAACCCTTCGGTATGGTTCTGGTTACCGGGCCAACCGGTTCAGGTAAAACCGTTTCCCTCTATTCCGCTCTAAGTGAATTGAATACACCTTCGGAAAATATCTCAACTGCTGAAGACCCTGTCGAATTCAACTTCGCCGGCATCAACCAGTGCCAGATGCACGAGGAGATCGGTCTTAACTTTGCTACTGCACTACGTTCCTTTTTGCGTCAGGATCCGGATATTATCATGATTGGTGAGATCCGTGACTTTGAGACGGCTGAGATCGGCGTCAAGGCCGCCTTGACCGGTCACCTGGTGCTCTCGACGCTGCACACCAACGACTGTCCGAGTACTGTCAACCGTCTTCTCAACATGGGGATCGAACCCTTCCT
>JAOUDB010000468.1 GCA_029859485.1 Desulfuromonadales bacterium
ACGCCTTACTGAAGACTCTTGAAGAACCTCCGGAGCACGCCAAGTTCATCTTTGCCACGACAGAGCCACACAAGATTCCGATTACCATCCTGTCACGCTGTCAACGTTTCGACTTCCGCAAAATCCCTCTGGTCAGGGTTGCCAGCCGGATGCGCGAGATCTCTGATGCTGAGCAATTGACCATCTCCGATCACAGTCTCAGATTGGTTGCCAGGCAGGGCGAAGGCAGCATGCGCGACGCCCTCTCCACCCTTGATCAGGTGATCGCCTTCTCCGGTGAGCAGGTGGACGATGAAGCCGTGCAAACCCTTCTCGGCATGGTAGATCGCAGGCTATTGCTCGATACCGTAGAAGCCGTTCTGCAACGGGATAGTCGCCGCGTACTCGATGCCGTCCGCCGCGTAGACCAGCTTGGCCTTGCACTGCGCCGCTTCACACAAGACCTGCTCGAGATGTTCCGTGGCATGGTGATCTGCAAGGTCGTTGAGGATCCTGCAGAGTTGCTCGACCTGGTAGGAGAAGAACTCAAAGAGCTGAAGGCCTCAGCCGAAGAGGTCTCTCTCGACGACCTGCAACGCATCGTGACCCTGCTCATGAAAACCCAGACCGAGCTGGTCAACAGCAGCTTCCCCCTACTGACGCTTGAAATGAGCCTCGTACGTCTGGCCACCCTCGCGCCGACTCAGGATCTGGCAAAGCTTATCAGCCATATCGAAAGTCTGGAAAAACGTCTGGGTTCAACGCCTTTACCAAAAGCCCAACATCCTGTGCAACGGCCAACGTCAAGCTCGACTCAGAGTGCCAGTCCAGCTTCGGCACCCGCACCGACCACTCCAATCCCAAGTCCGGACCCGCCGCCAAAAAAGCCTGAAGCCCCCGTCGCCAAATCGACCGAGAGCAAGGGTTGGCAGGGGCTGGTTGAGCAAGTCAAACAAAGCCGCCCGATGCTTGGCTCTGTCCTTGAACACGGTCGTCTTCTCAAGCTGGAGATTCCGGTTATCGAGATAGGCTATGCAAAGGGGTCATTCATGATCAGCCAGCTTCAGGAGCAGGAGATCAGCCAGGATCTCGAGGTTTTGACAACAGAGTACTTCGGGCAGCCGGTTAAGTTACGCATCCTTGCTGTTGATATTGAGCAGCAGAGTGCTGCGCCTCCTTCTCTGGTGGAAGAACGCGAAACCAAAGAGACAGATCGCATGCGACGTTTGCGCGAAGACGCCATGGAGCACCCGGCGCTGAAGTCGGTGCAGAACATTTTCAAAGGCGAAATTAAAAAAGTTATCCCCATCGACAAGGGATTTGTTTAAAAATAAGGTAGAATGCTAGACCGAGGAGCGCGCAGTAACATCTGTCGTCGAAACCCCTCAAAACAATATAGTTGATCATAAATTAACAGAGCAGCCCCAACTCAGGCTGCCAAGAACGGAGGAAGCGCAATGGCAAAAGGTGGTATCGGCAACATCATGAAGCAGGCTCAGCAGATGCAACGCCGCATGGCAGAACTACAGGAAGAGCTCGAGAGCAAGCAGGTTGAAGCCTCTTCCGGCGGTGGCATGGTAACTGCCGTCGTCAGCGGCAAGCAACAGCTCCTGAATCTGAAGATAGACCCGACAGCAGTCGATCCGGAAGATGTAGAGATGCTTCAGGACCTAGTGACTGCAGCGGTCAACGAAGCGATCAAGCAAAGCCAGCTGATGGCTCAGGAAGAGATGGGCAAATTGACCGGCGGCATGAACATTCCGGGACTCTTCTAATCTGAGTAGTCGGCGGAGATTCGCCATAAAGTGAACAAAAAGGACATAGCGCAACAGAGAGGCCTCGGCCCTAGAGGATCGGAGCCGGCAAACTTAATCCTTGCATATGCCATTTTTTTTAAGCTAAAGTGAACTTCTTTATCTTTACTAAAAAAAATAACGGGAATTTTTTCAGTGATACGAAAAAAATTTGGCCCCCTTAAAATATCTTCGAAATCTCATAAACTGTTGAATTTCTGCGAAAAATCATGTTAGACTCCATCCCATCTTTCGCAAGATTGGTCGCAGAATTAGCGAAATTTCCAGGTGTCGGCAACAAGACGGCAACCCGACTGGCCTTTTTCTTGCTTCGCCAACCCGAAACTCAGGCCGAGGCGCTGGCAGAAGCAATTTTAGACCTGCAACGCAACACCAAGTTCTGCTCTGTCTGTTTTCACATCACAGAACAAGACCCCTGCCCCCTCTGTTGCGACACAAGGCGGGATGAGGGCTTGGTCTGTGTTGTGGAAGAACCGCAGGCACTCATGGCCATTGAACGCAGCCGTTCTTTCAAAGGCCGCTATCATGTGCTGCACGGTGCCCTCTCTCCGCTGGATGGCGTCGGACCGGAAGACCTCAAGATCAACCCACTGATCAAACGCCTTGAGAAAGGCGGGGTACAGGAGCTCCTCATTGCCACCAACTTTACGATTGAAGGTGATGCTACGGCCCTTTACTTGGCAAAGCTTGTCCAGCCTCTCGGAATAAGAGTCACTCGCTTGGCATATGGCATTCCGATGGGCAGCGAACTCGAATATGTAGATGAAGCCACTGTGAACCGCGCTGTCGAAGGACGGCGCGACATCTGATTCACAGAGATAATAGTTTTCGCAAGACATATCATAAACCTGATTCATCGATACAACATTCAAGTACAAGGAGGAAGTCTGATGTCCAAGAAAATGGTCTGTATTGACGGCAATACCGCCGCGGCGCATGTAGCTCATGCGACCAATGAGGTAATCGCCATCTACCCCATCACGCCCTCGTCAGTTATGGGCGAGGTCTCCGATGCCAAGAGTGCTGCCGGTCAAAAGAACATCTGGGATACCATTCCCAAGGTCGTTGAGATGCAGTCAGAAGGTGGTGCCGCTGGTGCCGT
>JAOUDB010000470.1 GCA_029859485.1 Desulfuromonadales bacterium
GAACCACTGAAGAACAAAAACGAGCATAATCTTTGGAGGTTGGTTGACGGCACTTTGACCCGCGATGATGTCTAGTTACGGCAAGGGCTGTCTGACCGTCAGAAGCAAGCGTTTCTACTCCGTATTTTGACCCCCCTGCCCGGGTGTAGGAGTGACTGCTTTTTTGTGGGTCAAAACCTTAAACAGGCCGAGTAAACCAATCACCGTAAAGAATAAGCCGCGCCACTTGTCTGGTTCCTTGCCCTCACTTAACAAAATCACATCGTCGGCAATGTTCAGGTCGGTCTCTTTTGCCAGATCGATCAGTTTCTGTCGATTTCCCCGGGCAATCAGGCCCGCGACCAGCATACCGGTAATGTCCCTTTGGCCTTTAAATTCAGCGCCGTGTACGCGGCGGAATTCTCTCTTCTCTGGAAGCGTATCAGTAAAGAAGTGATAGTCCTGAAAGAGTTTCAATTGGTGCGGGTTTCGAGTTTCAACCATGACATGAATCTGCTCCTGGTCGGGATGAGCAACAAGCGGCACCAGCAGAGCTTCCATCTCCAGAGAGCCGGAAGTAGAGATCGCGCGGTCAAGATCCTGATAGCCCGCTTTAACGTCCAGCCATTCACCCGGTGCGCCGATCTGTTCCAGGATTTCAATACTGACCGGTTGCGGCTCTTGATTGTTAAACCAGAGGTTCAGGTCAGTTACGCCCAGAAATAACAAGACCAGGCAGACGGCAATCAAAGTGTAGCGAAAACGACGCATGAAGATATCCGTTGAAAAAGTAAAAGATTTAAAAAAAAGAGAGGGGCTGCCGGGGCAGCCCCTCTCTCTATTTAGCAGGTTGAAGCTTTTCTTGCAAGGATCAGGCTTCAGCCCCTTCCTCGACCATGGCGCCCTTCTTCTGAGTCATCAGGGAAATGATGATCAGGGTAAGAACACTGGCCGGGATGGAGATGGCTGCCGGGCTGTTGAAAGCAACGGGAGCATCTTGAGGCAACAGACCGTAACGGACCCACATGTCAGGAGAAACCAGGATCAGGCCGAGAGAAGAAGTCAGACCGATAAAGATCGATGCTGCAACACCCTGGGCGGTCGCCTTCTTCCAGAACAGAATCATCAGGATCGCAGGCAGGTTAGCCGAAGCCGCAACGGCGAAGGCCCAACCGACCAGGAAGGAGACGTTCATGCCTTCGAAGATGATGCCGAGGTAGATGGCGATGCCACCAATGACCATCGCAGAGATCTTGCCCGCTTTGACTTTGCCCGCATCCGTCATGTTCATGCCGAGGAAGTTATCCATCAAGTCGTGGGCAACGGCTCCAGCTGAGGCGACGATCAGACCCGAAACTGTCCCGAGTACTGTTGCGAAGGCCAGTGATGAGATGACCGAGAAGAGTATGACTCCGAAGGAAAGGGCCAGCAGCGGTGCAGACATGTTGTTGTCGGTGATGTTGATGACGCCGTTGGTCATAGCACCCAGACCAAGATAGAGAGTCAGTACGTAGAAGAAGCCGATCGCTGCGATAGCGACGATCGTCGACTTACGGGCTGCCGCCTGGCTCGGAACAGTGTAGTAACGAATCAGGATGTGCGGCAGGGCCGCGGTCCCGCAGAAGAGAGCGATCATCAGCGAGATGAAGTTGAATTTGTCGAGGCCGCTGGCATTGTCTACTTTGAACTTCAGTCCTGGACGCAGGATACGGCTGCCTGGAGTCGGCTTCTGGTAGTAGATGGTGGTCGTGGTGTCGCCAACTTTGACGTACTTCTTGCCCCAGAGGACGACAGTGCTGTCTTTGAAGCGGTTCAGGAACTCAAGAGGACCAACGGCTCCAGTCTGAGCAATCTCTTTGCCATCGACGGTGATTTCTTTGATGTGACCGACAGCGAAGAACTTGCCGTCTTCCTTAGGTGCACCATTGAACAGCTTGGTACCATCAGCCATTTTTGTAACGAAGAGGGCTTCAACCAGCTCATAGCCAGTGGCGGCTTCTTTGAGATGCCATACTGTTTCTGCTCCGTCCTGAGAGAGCTTGACGAAACCTGCCTGGCCGAATTCAGAATCAAGGCCGGCAACGACATCGTAACCAGAAACCTGGAGGCTACCGTCAGTAACAACGGCATTGAGCGTTTGGAACTTGTGGTATTCCTTGGTGTCGCCCTGGTTAGGATCTGTACCAAGGCCACGGGTCAGAACGCTGATAACAACGATAGTGGAGCAGATCAGAAGCAGCGCGCCTTTGAAAAACTGAACGTAAGTGGTCGAAGCCATACCGGCGGTTGCGACGATGATGGTAACAACCACACCAACGATGCAGACACCAACCCAGTGCGGCATGCCGAGCAGAGGCTGAACCAGAACGCCGGCACCAACCATCTGCGGGATCAGGTAGAAGACAGAAACAGCCAGAGTCGAAATGGCCGCCATCAGCTGAATTGCTTTGGAGTTGAACTTGGAGTCGAGAGCGTCGGTGAAGGTGTACTTACCGAGGCGCTTCATTGGCTCTGCGACCAGGAAGAGAGCAACCATCCAGCCGGCTAGGTAGCCGATGGAGTACATCCAGCCATCGAAACCGGCGGTTGCGATCATGCCGCAAATACCGAGAAAGGATGCTGCCGATAGGTAGTCGCCGGCAAAAGCGATACCGTTGGTGAACCAGTGAATGTTGCCGCCTGCTGCGTAGTAGCCGTCAGCAGAAGAGGTGCGGCGGGCCAGGTAGAAAGAGAGCCCGAGAACAAAAAGAACAAAAAAGACGAACAGGCCGATGGCCAGAGGTGATTGTGTATATATCATGGTCTGAGTTCTCCCCTATTAATTCAGGCGCGCTTCAGCGGCTGTACAGAAGTGGTTGTAGATGACAGCGAGCACCAAAGCGAAGATGATCAGGAAGAAGCCGTAGAGTAC
>JAOUDB010000058.1 GCA_029859485.1 Desulfuromonadales bacterium
TGCTGCGTGATCTTGCAAAGGTTGCAGGCTGTTGATACCTCGGAGCTTGCTGCGAGGTAGTTCATGCTGTTGTTTTTTTCTGTATAACTTTTAGCTCCAAAGACAAAAGCAAAACCGTCGGGGTTGCCCGACAGCAACTTCATTTTCTTTGTGGCGACAAAGAAAACAAAGCTTGGCGCTGCGCTTGGCATGTTTTACTCGGTGCATTCTGGTGGCAAATATCGGCAGTAAAACCCTTTGGAAGTCTACTCCTCCCCCTTTAGCCCCGAGGCCTTTGAGGTTTTCTTCGGAAGTGGCGGTACGAAGGTCTCGAGTACTTACACCTTTTGCTTCTAGAAAGCACCACAGCCAGGCCCCCTGTAACGGGCCGGAATGCCAAATCGTTCATTTTTAGAAGACTCAGAAACCTGGCAAAGGAATATGCCCTCCGCTAGGAGAAGGCATTTTTGCATACATTTGCTGCAGGGTAAAAGTATGGCGTCTGGGGGTACGCGAACTCCAGATTCCGCATTTGGTTTTCAAAAAAGACTAAAGAACAACAGAAAAACGATCTGTTGGCCTCTCTTCATTTCCGACCAGAGGAGCAAGACGCGTATCTCGCTAATTTATTTGGCCGGTAAGACATCCTCTTCAAATGTCAGGGTCTGAAAATAATCTGCTTTGGTTTCGGCGCGCCGAATCAGTTCCACGCTGCCATCTGTGCGTAGCAGGAGTTCTTTGGGGCGCAACCGACCATTGTACTGAAAGCCCATGGCGTGGCCGTGAGCGCCGCTGTCGTGAATTGCGAGCAGGTCGCCTTCTTGAATCGGTGGCATCTCACGCTGAACAGCGAACTTATCGTTGTTTTCGCAGAGTGAGCCGGAAATGTCGTAAGTTTCGGATTTTTCCTGGTTGATTTTGCCGATCACGTCAATGTGATGATATGCGTCGTACATGGCCGGACGCATTAGTGATGACATGCAGGCATCAACCCCGACGTATTCGCGGTAGATGCTTTTATGGTTGATGGCTTTGGTGATCAGTGCACCGTGAGGACCGGTGACCCAGCGACCACTTTCCATATACATGCGTGGCGCGTAGCCATGTTCTGATTTGAATTCATCAAAGAGACCAGTGATCTCTTTGGCCATAGTGTCAAGGTCGAGCTCGTTGTCGGCTGGATTGTAGGGGATACCCAGGCCACCGCCAATGTTGAGAAATTCGAAACGTATCCCCAACTCTTCTTCTACCAGGGCGGAAATCTGCAAGAGCATTCGCGCAGTTTCTACCATGTAAGTGTAATCTCTTTCATTTGACGCCACCATGGTGTGCAGACCGAAACGTTTTCCTCCACGTTCCATTGCCATCTTATACGCTGAGATGATCTGCTCATGGGTAATGCCGTACTTTGCTTCAACCGGGTTGCCGATAATGATATTGCCCGTTCTGCGCGGACCTGGGTTGTAGCGGAAGCAGACGACTTCAGGGAACTCAGGAACCTTATCAATCAGGGAGATATCATCCAGGTTCAGAATGCTTCCGCCCTCAGCAGCCGCATACAGGAACTCTTCTTCTGTGGTGTTGTTCGAGGTGAACATGATGTCTTCACCCTTGCCGCCAACCTGTCTGCTCACAATCAGTTCAGGTATGGAACTGCAATCGAAACCAAAATCCAGTTTCTTCATCAGTTCCAATATGCGCGGGTTTGGCAGGGCTTTAACGGCATAGTATTCACGGAAGCCGTCAATGCCGGAGAAGGCTTTTTTAAGTCTCTCTCCTGTCTCAAGAATGCCTGCTTCATCATATATGTGAAAGGGCGTACCGTAGTGTTCGGCAAGATCGGCAGCGATAGGGAAAAGACGGTCCTGAAAAGATTGCGACATGGGCATGATGAAAAACTCCTGGCGGCGGTTGTATGTTGATTTGTTGCTGAGAGATATCTCTCAGCATTGTAAAGGGCAAGATATAACCGATCAGGTCAGAAAAGACAAGGGCAAGGCTCAGGAAGGGGCTGTCAGAAAAACTCACCGGCTGGATTATAGGGTTTATTGACGCGCTGGAGGAGATGTCGTTGCAAGTCTCGAGGAACGACTGAGCTGATTATACGAAAGCCAAAGAAGATAGTCACCGTGTGCGAATGTAATGAACATTTACTGCAGGATGGCTGCACATAGCGATCCATCTAAGGAGGTTACAACAAAACGGCTGCTGCAGCGCCGATTATTCCCGCATCATTACGCAAAGTCGCCGGCATAACCGTGGTCTTAAGGGTCAGTTCTGGCAAGAAGAGGGCGTGGTCGTTACTGATTTCGCCTCCGATGATAAAGAGATCGGGCCAGAAAAGGTCCTCAAGGCATTGCAGGTAGTCATCGAGGCGTTTCGCCCATTCAGAATAGGAAAGATTCAGCCTGGTTTTGACTGCCGCCGAGGCGAACTCTTCCGCACTGCCGCCGTTCAATTGGATATGGCCGAATTCCGTGTTGGGAATCAGGGTGTTGTTTCGGAACAGGGCTGTCCCCAAGCCTGTCCCGGCCGTAACAACGATCGTTGTTCCAGAGGCGTTACGACCTGCTCCGTAATGCATTTCAGCAAGACCGGCAGCGTCAGCATCATTGAGGACAGAGACCTTGCTCCGGGTTTTTGCAGAAAACGCCTCGACCAGGTTCGTGCCAATCCAGGTCGGGTCTATGTTTGCTGCAGTGCACGCGATACCGTTGCGTATCACAGCTGGAAAGCCGCAGCCGATTGGGCCCGTCCAGTTAAGGTCAGCAACGAGCTTGGCGATGATATTGCTGACCGCCTCCGGTGTTGCTGGTTGCGGGGTGGGGATGTGCAAACGCTCTTTGACGAGAGTGCCGTTAACAGGGTTGACCGGAGCGGCTTTGATGCTCGATCCGCCTATGTCTATACCGAGGACATTCATCTCTTGTTTAATGAGTGGAGAAGCCGAACCATTGCGGGTAGACAACCAGGATGCCAAGCACGATCATCTGTAAAATTATGAAAGGCAAGACACCGTAGTAGATATCCGTAGTCCGAACCTCGGGAGGAGCGACACCTTTCAGGTAGAAGAGACTGAAGCCGAACGGCGGAGTCAAAAATGATGTCTGCAGGTTCATGGCGACGAGGATGGCGTACCAGACCGGATTGATGCCGAGGTTGGCGGCGATCGGTGCCAAAATAGGTACGATGATGTAGGAGATCTCAACAAAGTCGATAAAAAAGCCGAGAACCATGATGAGCAACATGGAAAGGATTATGAAGCCCCATTTCTCGCCCGGCAGGCCCATCATGAATTGTTCAACGACCCAGTCGCCGCCGGTATAGGTGAAGACCATGGAGAAGGCGGTGGCTCCAATCAGTATGGCGAAGACCATGGAGCTGATCTTGATGGTTTCCAGAGAGCTGTCCCAGAGCATACGAAATGAGAATTGCTGGTAGAGAAGAGCCAGGACAATCGCGCCAACACCACCCACCGAAGACGATTCGGTTGGAGTCGCCACCCCTGTCAAAATTGAGCCGAGGACAAGGATGATCAGGACCAGGGGGGGGACGATTGCTTTGAGGGCACGGACGATCTGTTGCATCTTGCTGCCGGTTGATGCTTCAAGGCGGACGGGGGGGGCCAGGTCTTTTTTGAATATGGTGATAATGACGATGTAGATAACGTAGAAGGCGACCAGCGACAACCCCGGCCAGAGCGCCGCTTTGAACAGATCGCCTACCGGCTCCTGAAAGACATCACCGAGGATGATCAGGACGATTGATGGCGGGATGATCTGGCCCAAAGTGCCTGCGGCACAGATTGATCCGGTGGCAAGGCGCTTGTCATAGTTGTGCTTGAGCATGACCGGCAGGGAAATGACCCCCATAGCGACCACGCTGGCACCAACCACCCCAGTGGACGCCGCCAGGAGTGCTCCCACCAGTACGGTCGAGATGGCGATACCACCGCGAACTTCGCCGAACAAAAACCCCATTGATTCGAGAAGACGCTCGGCCAGTCGTGATTTCTGCAAGACGATCCCCATAAAGATGAAGAGCGGGATCGCCATCAGTATGGTGTTGTTCATGATTGACCAGATGCGGTGAGGCATCAGGGAAAAGATCTGTGTTCCCTCGGCAAATAGACCAAAAAAGACCGCTACTCCGCCGAAGGTGAAGGCCACCGGAAAGCCCAGAAGCAGCATCGCCAGGGCGGTCGTGAACATTATAAGGCCGATCATATCAGATGTATTTCCATTCCCTCTTGTTAGGGTGTCCGAAAATTTCAGGACACCGGTACGACATAATCATTAGCTATAGTTGCTTGCTATTGAGCCCTGTTCCTCAGCCCTACAGGATCGCTTTGTCTTCGATATGATGCACCGGAGGCGCTTCGACCCCCCGGAAAATATTAACGTTGTGAAGTATAAAGCCTATGGCTGAAAGGAGCAGGAAGACAAAGGAAGCCGGGATCACCGACTTGATCAGCCAACGATAGCTCAAGCCGCCGGGGTCACCGCTGATCTCTCCAGAGGCAAACGCCTCATGTACGTACCAGAAAGAGCCTTCGATGATCAGCAGACTCAGGGGGATGAGAAACAGCAGGGCGCCGCCAATATTGACGATGGCTTTCCAGCGTGGCGAGAAATGGTCGTAAAGTATATCGACCCGGACGTGTCCATCTTCCTTGAGCGTGTAGGCCATGCCGAACAGAAAGACCACGGAAAACAGGTGCCATTCCATCTCCTGCAGGGCAATTGAGCCGGAGTTGAAGAAATAACGCATGATGGAATCGTAGAAGACATTGACCAGCATGACCAGGTTAAGGAAACCGGCGATCCAACCCATCAGGGTGGAGAAACGATCAAAGAAAATTTCCAGTTTCAGGAGCATAATGTTTCTTGCCTTTTTAAACGAAGCTCCCGGCCGAAACCGGGAGCCAGAGTGGGACTATTCGAGGTTGTCCTTGAGATAAGCATAGTCGGAAATCACTGTCCACTTGCGGGCCATTTTCATGTAAGCCCGCTGGGCGTCGAGAATCTCTTTGAATTTGGGGTCACCAGCTGCACTTGCGTCCAGTAGCTCGTCGTTAGCCTTCTTCATGGCCGAGATAATCTCCGGGGAGAAAGTACGGATCTTCACCTCCGGATACTCCTTTTCGATTGATGCCCAGTTGACTGCGCTTTCATGATAGGAGCGAGCATACATGTCGTAGGCCGCATACTGCATGGCAATGGTCAGGATCTCCTGCAGGTGTTTTGGTAGTGCATCAAACTTTTCCTTGTTGATCATGAACTGCAGCTCGGTTGCAGGCTCATGCCAACCCGTATAATAGTAAGGGGCAATTTTCTGGAAGCCCATGTTCAGATCGAGAGAGGGACCGACCCACTCCAGGGCATCGATCGTGCCGCGATCGAGAGCTGTATAGAGCTCGCCCGGGGCAATATTGGTGACGACAACGCCAAGCTTGGAGAGAACTTCTCCGGCGAAGCCGGGGATACGCATCTTCAGGCCGTTAAAGTCATCGAGGGTGTTGATCTCTTTGCGGAACCATCCACCCATCTGGTTGCCGGTGTTGCCACCGGGGAAGGCATAGACGCCATGCTTGTCGTAAACCTGCTTCATCAATTCCATGCCACCGCCGTAATAGAACCAGGCATACTGCTCGGGGGCGATCATGCCGAAAGGCATGGTGGTGAAGAACATGGTGTTGGCATCCTTGCCTTTCCAGTAGTAAGAGGCCGAATGACCCATTTCATACTGGCCGGCTTTAACCATGTCGAGGATGCCGAAGGCTGCTTTGTGTTTGTTGGATGAGTCGATTCGGATTTCCAGTTCACCCTTTGACATGGTCTTGACCATGTCGGCCATCTTGATAACGGCATCACCGAAGATAGGGAAGCCGGTTCCCCAGGTCTGGGCAAGCTTCCAGACAATGGCTTTCTTTTCAACTTTTGCCGCTTCTGCTTTGGGTGCCTGTTGTTGCTCACCGCAGGCAGTCAGCCCCAGAAATGCGACGAAGACTAACAGGCCGGTAGACAACTTCAGAAAACGCTTCATCTGTTTCATTTTTTCTCCTCCTTCGTGTGTTTTACGACATAACTTTTCTGTCTGAAAAATTCAGACTTTCCACGAGAAACCGTCAATACACAGACATAAACTATGCCCGAAACCAAGCCGTTGTCAATATTCTGGTTATAATGTTTTCAGGTATTTGCCTGTTTTTCACGGCTTGACGATTACTTCGCGGATGTTACCTTTAATGCTTATCTTATAGTGATGATTTTAAGCCAGGTCAGTCAATGATCGATATTGGGAGATTTTTCGATGAGTAAAGCGATTCGTATCCATGAAACTGGTGGCCCCGAGGTCTTGCGTTGGGAAGAGGTTACGATTGGTCCTCCTGGTCCGGGTGAGGTTCATCTGCGCCAGAGTGCCGTGGGCTTGAATTTTATCGATGTTTACCACCGCAGCGGGCTTTACCCTCTGCCCGCTCTGCCGGCAACTCCGGGCATGGAAGGTGCGGGAATTGTTGTTGCCACCGGGGAAGGCGTGGAAGGTTTTGCCCCTGGTGATCGTGTGGCTTATGCGGGCCTGCCGCCCGGGGCTTATGCGGAGGAGCGCCTGATCCCGGCGCATCGTCTGGTGCTTCTGCCCGATGCCATCAGTGATCAGCAGGCAGCGGGGATGATGCTGCAGGGCATGACGGTGCAGTACCTGCTACGCAGCACCTTTCATGTCAAACCGGGTGATACGATTCTGTTTCATGCAGCGGCCGGAGGTGTTGGTCTGATCGCTTGCCAGTGGGCCAAGGCTCTTGGCGCCACAGTCATTGGTACGGTCGGCAGCCCGGAAAAGGCAGAGTTGGCCAGAGAACATGGCTGTGATTTCCCGTTGCTTTACCAGGAAGAAGATTGGGTGAGCAAGGTTAAGGAGATAACTGACGGCGAGGGTGTGCCGGTTGTGTATGATTCTGTCGGCGGAGAGACTTTTATGAAGTCTCTCGACTGTCTGCGGCCTCTGGGGCTTCTGGCCAGTTTCGGTCAGGCTTCCGGCCCGGTGGCACCTTTTGATCCAGCGTTGCTGGCCGCAAAAGGGTCTCTGTTTTTGACGCGACCGACCTTGATGACTTATACCGCTGACCGTGCTGACCTGTTGGCCAGTGCAACGGACCTGTTCGCTGTCGTTCAATCCGGTGATGTAAGTATAGAGGTTAATCAGACTTACCTGCTCAGTGAGGCGGCGCAGGCTCATCGTGATCTTGAAGCCAGGAAAACCACGGGTTCCACGGTGTTGCTTGCATAGTCTTTGATGTAGTGAGCATTGTGAAAAAAGGGGCCTGGAATTTATTCCAGGCCCCTTTTGTGCTTTATGTTGTGTCGTCTCACTGTTCCGCTAAAGAAACCTTTTCAAGAGTCGTCCTGATGCTCAGCAATCTCTTCGTCACTTAAGACCGGCTGCTTCTGTAACCTCTTGTAATAAAAATTCTGTCCATAGAGGACTGCTATCGGGTTGTGCCCGGTCACCCGGTCTTTGACCACCAGAGTGGTAACCGGTGCTTCTGAATATTTGTTGAAGAGCATGTCGTGGCCGACGCACAGCCCCATGATGATGTTCATCTCCATCCCTTCAGCATTCAGAATACGGGCCTGGGCGATCGGGTTACAGGCCGGTTCGAAAGTTCCCGGCCTGACTTTGTCTTCTTCTTCGAGGTTGAGTTCAAGCTTATCGATACTGCCAGCCTTACAACAGGAGGAGTAAGGCTCAAGGTCCTGTGCTCTGAGGATCTCGCATAGCCGGTCACACTCATCCAACAGGCCGATGCAGGTGGCGATGCCGATCTTTTTGTAGCCCATGAGCTTTGCCAGGGCGATAGTGTCTTCGATTCTTGTCCAGCGAGCGTTCACTGCATCGGAACCGGGTACAGGTTGATAGCAAAGGCCCTCGACTTTGGCGGCGACCTGAGCCAGGCGAGCGTCAGAATCATCGCCCTGGTATTTGAGGAAGGAATCGTAAATTATCTCTGCATGGGGCTCAGAAGGACAATAAGCCGGTTTGCTCGGTTTATTCTCCGGATCACTCCAGCAATTTGTGGTGCCTTGTTTCTTCCAGATTGTGCTGCAGCTTGAGCAGGTGTGTTGAGGTTTCGGGGTTTTTTCTCGCGACATAAGCTCCTCCCTTGCGACGGCAGTAGTTCTGGAGGATAACCTGCTGTCGGTATGATGTCCAGATTCTACCGTCCTTGTCTTTACGTGGGGGTGTTACAAGTAAAGAAAACCGTGCCGCCAGAGCCTTCGATCCCTTCCGCCCAGATTTGCCCATTGTGTCTGCTAATAACCCTTCTTGCGTTAGCGAGGATGATGGCATCCTTGGGCAGCTCTACATCGAGGGAGTTATCCCGAAATGCATCAAACAGACGTTTGGCCTGTGCGTCACTGTAGCCCGTACCGTTGTCACGAACGAAAAAAACTTTCTGCCCATTGCGGTTGAACATACCTAGCTCGATACGCCCTTTCCGTTCCGCAGGAATAAAGTCAATGGCGTTGCGGAAGAGGTTGTGGATGATGAGCCTCAGCATTTTCTGATCGCACCAGTCGCTGAGCCACGGTTGAATCTTGAACTCGAGTTCTCGATCCGGATATTTTTGCTGCAACTCTTCGACAACTTTCTTGGCCAAGAAGTCCAGCCGGGTTTTTTCCCGGTGGGGCTCGCCACAGGTGAGTTCTTTGAGTGCCTGGTTGATGTCGAGTTGTTCATTCAACTTGGAGCTGCAGTTATAGACATTCTCCATGAAAAAAAGGGTTTTTTCGTCAAAGTCGTTACTGCATTGGGCTTGCAATAGCTCAACGGTGCTTGTCAGAGAAGCGGAGGTTTGACGCAGTTGCCGGGAGAGATTTTCATGAAACTCTTCAATGTCCTGCCTGACTAGAGACAGGTCTTGCACTCTGCTCAGCAGGGCTGCCTCTTTCTGGGAGGTTTTCGCCAGATAATGTATGCCGAGATAAATGGCTGCCAGGATGAAGGTGCTGAACAGAAGGCGGATGGCCACTTCCTGAGTGGTCGGGGAAAATAGCTGTTCCTGTATGCTTCCGTCGCTGAAGAGGACTGCGTCAAGAATGACATCAAAGATGACTGCGAAAGGAACCAGAACCATTCCCCAGAGGAATAGTCGGAACGATGATTTTTGGGAAAGAGTCTTGGCCAAAAGGGTTAAGCTCTCCTCGACAAGGTTTGTTCAGTTTAATCACGATACGTTAATATGGCAAGGGTTCATCCATTTAAGAAATCTCTTGGAGGGCAACAAAAAAGATACGGAGCATTAGATGCGTCCGTATCTTTTGGTGAAAGTGACTATGAAGTTGGAGGGAAATTTATGCCGCTTTGCGACGCTCCATGCCATTATAACCGTTGACCTTCTCACTGTAGCGGATTGGGTCCCGTCCAACCACAGCCCAGCCGGAAGAACGCTTGAAGCGTTTCACCAGTTCACGGTTCAATAGCAGGTTTAATCCTTTCGGAACAACTCTGCAAAGGGTGCCATCGATGAGTTCAACTTGAATGGTCATGGTTGCCGTTATCTTAATCTCGAAGTATTCAGATGAGGTGAAACTCGTATAATCAGACACTGGACACGAGAGCACTCACAAATCTCTCAAAGCTGGCGAGAAAATGATCACCTCACAAAAAAAATCAGATAATCTTATTGAGAGGATATTCAACGATCCCTTCAGCCCCTAATTCCATAAGTTCCGGAATGATCTTGCGCACTTCCGATTCCTGCATAATTGTTTCAATGGAAACCCAGTCAGACTGGTACAGGTGGGCAATGGTCGGGCGATTCAGGCTTGGCAGAAGATTGACTATTGGCTCAATCTTGTCTCCGGGGGCATTCATTTTCAGCCCAACCATCCCTTCAGCACGGAGTGCAGATTTCAGCATGGTGT
>JAOUDB010000471.1 GCA_029859485.1 Desulfuromonadales bacterium
TCATGGTCGGTGGTTACGACTTCCGCACCAGTCAGTTCAACCGGGTTCTCCAGGCCCGACGCCTGCCCGGCTCAGCGATGAAGCCCCTGATCTACGCATCAGCCCTCGACAAAGGCTATACGCCGGCCACCGTGATTCTCGATACTCCCTTGATCTACAAAGAACGCCTTGAGAGTGGTGAAATCAAGGAATGGAAGCCGAAGAATTACTCGAAGCGCTTCTACGGACCGGTTCCTCTGCGAACCGCTTTGGCCAAGTCTTACAACGTCATCACCATTAAAATCCTTGAGGATATCGGCGTCCGCTACGCGGCCAACTACGCCCGCAAACTCGGCATTGAGTCGGATCTTGCCGAAGACTTGACCCTTGGTCTTGGCTCTTCGGCGTTAACCCCGATGGAACTGGCACGCAGCTACTCGGTGCTCGCCAACGGTGGTGTGCGCGTAGCGCCGACCTACATCAACAAGGTTCTCGATCGTGATGGCAAGGTGATTGAATCGAACGACCCGGCAGACTTCCCGGCAGGACCGATGAGTGGTCAGAAGCTGATCGGCCAATCCCGCAACCGCGTTATCAGCCCCGAAACAGCCTACCTGACCACCAACCTCCTTGAGAGCGTCGTGCAAAATGGCACTGGTTGGCGTGCCAGAAGCTTGAAACGCCCCACTGCCGGAAAAACCGGCACCACAAACGATCTCAAGGATGCTTGGTTCATCGGCTACGTCAATCAACTGCTTGCCGTCTCCTGGGTCGGTTACGACTTGGAACGTCCGCTCGGCAAGCAAGAAACCGGCTCCAAAGCAGCGGCTCCCGCCTGGGTCGCATTCATGCTCGCGGCAACCAAGGATATGCCGGTTGAACATTTTCCTGTCCCGGACAGCATCCTATTTCGGCCCATTGATCCACTCACTGGTCTACTTGCGCCCGAAGACAGCCAGGACATCGTAATTGAGGCTTTCGCGCCCAATACCGCTCCGGTTCGTTATGCGCTCGATGAGAAAACACCTGAGGCAAAGGACTTTTTCCGACTGGATATGGATGAGCTTTAAATTTCATCTGGTTTTATGTAAAAAGGAACACAACCTTAGTCGTGTCCCTTTTTTTGATTGTTTTTATCTTACCCCTACCTCTGCCGTCCAACCCCAACCTGCGGACACCGATCCACAACCGGACAATTCGAACACCAGGCAGTCTGCGCCCGACAACATTGCCGACCATGAAAGATCAGGACATGAGCGGCCTGCGTCCAACGCTCTTTCGGCAATAACTTGCAGAGCTGCTCTTCAATGCCTTCTGCGGTGCGCACCGTAACCCATCCCAGGCGTCCGGCGATTCGACCGACGTGGGTATCCACCACCATCCCAGGCGTAGCAAAGGCATTGCCCAAAACCACGTTGGCCGTTTTACGGCCAACCCCGGGCAAGGCAACCAGAGCGGACATCTCTTGCGGAACCATCCCCTGATATTCTTCAACCAGCGCCCTCGAACACCCGATCAGACTCTTTGCCTTGTTGCGAAAGAACCCGGTCGAGCGGATTAACTCCTCAACGTCACCAAGGTCTGCCTGCGCCAGACTCAAAGGATCTGGAAAGCGATTGAAAAGTACCGGTGTCACCATGTTAACCCTCACATCTGTACACTGCGCCGAGAGGATTGTCGCTATCAGAAGTTGCCATGGGTTGTCATGCAAGAGAGCACAATGAGCGTCCGGATAGCTTGCTTCCAGACGATCCAGGGTGTGCAATGCATGTACTTTGCTTATGCGGCGGGTTTTCATTTTTTTAATGATTTTTACCCGGTTCAATGGGAGTTATCAACCTTATCCACAGAGTTTTCCACGGCGTGGGCTTGTCACGACTCTTTTAACCTGGAGCGGCCTCCATGCGACCACCGGTCAACTGTCTGAGACGCACGGAGCGGCGGGTGTCGGTAATCTGTACCGTCATCGTCAAAGGTAAATGGCCTGACGCCTGGCGGGCGATGTAGCTACGATTGATGGAAGCGTCAAGGATTCGTACGCCACCACGCAGATAAGCACGGTCCCGGCCAAAAACCGGGCAACGGGAAGGGTAGGTGCCCCGCCACAGGGGGCGGCGGGCCCGGCGCAGTACAGAGGCCAATTCCAGGTTTCCTGCACCCCAAAGAAAATCGGCAAAGTCACCAACAATTAATGCCGGGCACGCCATAGATGGGTTGCCGAGCAGTTCTGAACCGAGTAAACGTGTGACCTGATGACTGCGAAAACGCGGGAAACTGTCCAGGCTGACATTCAACAGGTGCAGGCGCTTGCCAGCCAACTCGACATCAGCCCGCAGGCACTGCCCACCATAACCAAGATCGAATCGCTGCACGCCTTTGAGTGGAAAAAAGGAAAGATAAGCCAGGGGTCCTCCGGTCACATCCCGGAAGGCCTCAAGACCGAGGCGCTCCGACAGGTAGGGGAGGATATCGGCATGGTGCACCGCGCCGAGCTCCTGCAGGATGACAATATCAGGAGCAGCGTCGGCGATAACATTCAGAATCCGGTCAGGATTGACCTGACCATCGCCGCCTCGGCAGCCCTGAATGTTGTAAGTCATGATGCGAGCGGTGGACATACCTGCCTCGCTAACGTCATTACTCGCAGGGTAACGACTACAGCTTGCTCTTCCGAAAAAGAGTTTACTTAACCAATGACCGATTTTACTTTGCTACACGTTTCACGCTCTTGATAACGACCGGTTCAGTGGGAACATCACGAAAACGTTTAAACGTGTGGGTTTTGGTCGTGCCGATCTTGTCAACCACATCCATGCCCTTGATGACCTTGCCGAACACGGCGTAGCCGTAACCTCTGACAGAGGTGTCCTTGTGATCGAGAAAATCATTATCCTTGAGGTTGATGAA
>JAOUDB010000004.1 GCA_029859485.1 Desulfuromonadales bacterium
CAGTTGCAATTCGTTGATACAGGCGACCGCCTGGCTGGCGAAGGCCTCATTCAGCTCGAAAAGGTCGATATCGGCAACCGAGAGGTGGTTTTTCTGTAACAGCTTGCGGATCGCCGGCACCGGCCCCATGCCCATCTGGCAAGGGTCGAGACCGACAACAGTAAAATCAACCACTCGGGCCCGGCGTTGCAATGCAAACTGCTCGCAGGCAGCATCAGAGGCCAATAAAGTCAAGCTGGCACCATCATTGAGGGGCGAACTGTTTCCCGCCGTCACGGTGCCATCCTCCATGAAGATCGTTTTCAATGCGGCGAGACCTTCGATGTTAGTTCCTGGTCGCGGCGACTGGTCTTGCTCGGCAATCGTGTCACCAGCAGGAATCGGCAGGATTTCTCTGCTGAAGTAACCGGCTTGTTGAGCGGTGACTGCCTTGTCGTGACTTGCCACAGCATAGGCATTCTGCTCCTCACGACTGACGCCATAGATCTGGGCGACCTTTTCTGCGGTCAACCCCATATTATTGAAAGGGAACTCGTAACGAGCCAGAAGTTCTTGGTGGTAGTCGGTTGCCGCCTGCATCGGCACATGAGCCATATGCTCAACTCCACCAGCCAGCAGCAGGTTGGCGTTACCAGAAGTAATTGTGGATGCGGCAAAGTTGAAGGCCTGCAGGCTTGAAGCGCAGAGGCGATTGATGGTGACGCCCGGCACAGAATCAGGAAGACCGGCCAGCAAAGAAGAGAGCCGGGCGATATTCTTGCCCTGCTCCAGGTGCTGACCAACACAGCCTATGTAGATATCATCTATATTCTCAGTCAGTTCTTCGCCAGTCGTCATCCCCGCAAGGAGACCATTCATCAGAGCTGCAAGCATTTCATCTGCCCGCACCTCACGGAACAACCCTTTATCGGGATGGGCTCTGCCAATGGCAGTCCGTTTTGCTTCGACCAGATAAGCGTTCATTTGTTGTTCCTAAAGTGACAGCAGACCGCAGCTTTTGCCGCCATCGACATGTAAGACCTGGCCGGTGATGAATTCAGCGTCCCCTGAAGCCAGGAATGCGACCGCAGCAGCGATATCTTCGACCTTACCCATCTTGCCGGTCGGCTGCATACGAATCAACCGATCACGGCCTTCGGCAGACATCCCCTGAGTCATCGGCGAGTCGATTGCGCCTGGCGCCACGGCATTGACATTAATCTGGAAACGGGCGAATTCCAACGCCAGAGAGCGGGTCAAGCTGACCAGACCCCCCTTGCTGGCGGTATAGTTGGCCTGACCAATACTACCCAGCCAGGCACGAGAGACTATATTGACGATCTTTCCTGAGCGCTGGCTTTTCAGTGTCGGAAAAACCGCTTGGCAGCAGAGAAACGCTCCTTTGAGGTTAACATCCAGAACCTGATCCCAATCCTGCTCAGAGATATTACTGATCAGATTGTCACGGATGATGCCAGCATTGTTGACCAACACATCAATGCTGCCAAATGCTTCTACAACCTGCTCAAATAGAGACAGCACCTGCTCCTTGTTGGCAACATCGGCGACAATCGGCAGAAGCTGACAGCCAGACCCTTCAAGGCTGGTTGCCAATTGGCGCAAAAACTCTTCGTTAACATCAACCAGAACCAGGCGTGCTCCCTGATCAGCAAAGCGTTGAGCAATGGCGGCACCAATCCCCTGCCCGGCTCCGGTGATCACGACCACCCGATTACGGGCTTCCTGCGCCGCGACATTCATTAGCAAGCCTCCACAACCATGGCAATTCCCTGCCCGCCGCCGATACAGGCGGAAGCAATCCCCAATTGTTTGTTGTCACGTTGCAAGGTTTTCAGACAGGTCAGAGCCAGACGTACACCAGTCGCGCCCAAAGGATGGCCGATAGCGATGGCGCCGCCGTTGATATTGAGTTTTTCCTCATCAAGCTTCAGTGCCCTGGCAACGGCCAGGCACTGTGCTGAAAAAGCCTCGTTAATTTCAAAACGATCAATATCTTTCGTAGCCAAGCCCATTTGAGTAAGCAGAAGATTAATCGCAGGGACCGGACCGATCCCCATAATCTCAGGCAATACGCCGGTAGAAGCAAAGCCACGGATCTTACCTAATGGTTTTAAGCCGTTGGTACGGACATATTCACCAGAAGCAATCATCAGTGCTGCTGCACCATCGACGATACCCGATGCACTGCCAGCAGTGGTTGGGCCCTCTTTACTGAAGACGAAGGGCAGCTTGGCAAGTTGTTCCATGGTGACCTGGCGAGGATGTTCATCAGCAGCAATATCGTCGCGACCGTTGCAACGATACTTGCGTGGTTTTAGATTCTCGGTCTCCAGCAAACCCTTGGCGGCTATTGGCGTGATCTCTTTTTTGAAAAAGTTGGCCTCGTGAGCCATTGCGTAGCGTTGCTGACTGCGCATGGCGAAGGTATCAACATCCTCTCGAGACAAAGAGAATTGTTTGGCCAGATTATCAGCAGTACAACCCATGGGTACCGCGGCAGTGTCGTTTAATGCCTCCCAAAGCAGATCGATAAATTCAGGCCGTCCCAACTGAAAGCCCTGTCTGGCAGAATAGGAGGCGAGCGGGAAACGGCTCATGGTATCGGTCCCACAACCAAGAACCAGATGGGCTTTGCCGAGGGCGATTTGTTCCGCAGCCTGCCCTAACAGTTCTATACCGGAGCCGCAAATTCGCTGGGTAAGAAGAGCTGTACTTTCGATTGGTGCACCACTATAAAGTGCAATGTGCCGTGGCAGAAAGAAGCTGTCGGCGCTGGCCTGTCCGATGTTGGCAACGATAGTCTGATCGATATCTCCGGCCGGAACCCCAGAGGCTTCAATCGCAGCACGACTGGCGAGTATCCCCAAATCTGTCGGTGAAACCGTCGAGAGGCTACCGGTGTATTTACCAAACGGGGTTCGTTTGCCCTCAATCAGATAAACATCCTCAAAAAGTGCGCCGCTGCCAGACTGTTTATCCCGAAATCCCTGTACGCTTGCTTTCATAATGACTCCTCATTTGAAGACTGTGCCAACTCAAGACATTTTTGCGCTTAAGTCTATTTACCGATGTAGGTAGGTTTCTGCCCGCTAAGAATACTGGCGAGTCCGGTTCTGGCATCTTGAGTCGCAAAGATAGATTTCAAACCATCCAGTTCCAGTTGCATACCATCCTGAAGATCCATGGCGAAACCCTGGTCGATCAGGCTCATGGCTTTTTTCATCGCAATCGGTGCCTTTCGTGTGATCCCTTTGGCCATTTTTTCAAAACCCTCGCGAGCCAATAAAGGATGGCTGAAATCACCATCGAACTCCGCGAATTCCTGCTCTTCCGCCGTCTCTTCAATTCGACCAGCCTGGGCCTTATCAAGGGAGAAATCTGCCAGTTCCCGCCAGTCGAAAACAGGCTCGATGACGGCGTCAACCAAGCCAAAACCGTAAGCTTTTTTGGCATTAATAAATTGTCCACTTGCGATCAATTGCTTGGCGCGGGCGATGCCAATCAGGCGACTGGCACGCTGAGTACCGCCAAGACCAGGATAAATCCCGATACCGGTTTCCGGGAAAGCGAGTACCGACTTGCGAGTACCAATGCGATAATCACAGGCCAGAGAGAGTTCCAGGCCGCCACCGAGTGCCAACCCATCGAGATAAGCATAGGTGGCTTTGTCAGATGTGCTGATCTTGTTCAGAACCTGTTGGCCGAACTCGGTAAATGTCTGTATCCTCGGCAGGTCATCAGCGTCTAATGCATCGAGGAAAAATTTAATGTCAGCTCCGGCGACAAAAGCTTTACCCTTGCCGTGAATGAAAATTTTACTGATATCGGGGCGAGCATTGAGTTCGTCAACAGATCGATCGAGCTGTTTCATCACCTGCTCGCCGAGTGGGTTCAGCCGGTCAGGGAGATCGAAGACAATAAAGCCACATTCACCGACGACCTCAGTAGTGACCCAGTTGAGGGATAAACTTTGTGTTTTTGCGGGGTCTGCTAAACAAGCCGGCAACGGCAGGGCCCAGACAGAGAACACGCTTTCGACCATCTCTTTGACTTTGGCTACACCCATCTTTTCGAGTAGTTCAAAAGGACCCATCGGCCAGCGCAAGCCTGCACGCGCACCCAGATCGGTGGAGGTTGCATTGATGACACCTTCACTGACCATCTGCGCTGCAACCCCGAGGCTGGCACCAACCAGGCGACGGGTGACAACCTCAGCCTGATCGAAACCATTATTAAGGTGCTGAGTATCTTCAACATTCCAATCCTGTTTGGCTTTGACCTGTTGACAAAGGACCTTTGCAGGAGCGTAAAACTTGTGAAGTTCGCTTGCCAGACCATCGGCGGCGTGCATAGCAATCGGCACACCGGTCGCGTTCATCAGGGCAAAAGGCCCCATGCCAACACCGAAGACCTCACAGGCGAGCTTGTCAATAAAGGCGATACTGCCAAAACCTTCCTCATAGAGACGAGCCGCTTCGTTCAGCCAGGGGACGAAGAAGCGGTTGACAGCGAACCCTGGCGCGTCTTTAACCAGAATCGGGGTCTTGTCATAATAAGTATAGAAATTTTCCAGCGCAGAGACTATCTCCGGCGCTGACTTTTCACCCGGAATCAATTCGACCAGTTTATTCTTGGCGGCATGATAGAAATAGTGGACACCAACGACCCGCTCGGGAGTTTGAAGATCAGCAGCAATTTCACTGATCAGAAATGAAGAGGTGTTGCTGGCGAGAATACATTCAGCACTGACGACCTTCTCTAGTTCAGCAAACAGGCCTTTCTTGACCTCTAGGTTTTCGAAAATTGCCTCTACCACCAGATCAGCCTCAATCAGCTCAGACTGCTCGGTGGTGCAGTGCAGGCGACCAAGGATCTGGTCAAAGGCCTGCTGATCAATCAACCCGCGCTGCAATGCCTCGCCTAGGGATTCACGGATGTAACCTACTCCCCGCTCCAGAAACTCCTGCTTCTGATCAACAAGTATGACCGGCAGGCCCTTCATGATGAAATGTTGAGCAATTGCAGAGCCCATAGTCCCTGCGCCAACGACGCCTACAGTTTCAATCGATTTCATTCGCTTGCCCTCTATATTAGAAAATAAGGTTAAAAACTGTAAAAATCAGAGGCTAAATTCTGCAAAACTTTCCGTTATTGCTTCCAGCCCATCTGACACCAGTAAAACCAACCTCGACCTATTTCGCACTGCGAAACATACTTTCGTTTTTACGAATCCTACCTGACAATACAGTGTTTGTAAATATTTTTCTTAGTTAAATATATGAGTATTTATTCAGCATGCAAACAAAAGCGTATTTACTTGGTTTTATAGAGAGTCACACACCTTAATGGAGCTTTTTTCTGGTGTTTAACCAAACATACACCTGAACAAACGTCTCCTCTCATGTTTCGCAATGCGAAACAAATTTCCACAGAAACATTGTTTTATGGCTTGACAAGAACGACCCTTTTCTATAGAGATTAAAAACAGGAAAAACCCCAACCAGAAGAAAAAAGACGTGCAAAACTCTCTGGCGCAGACTTCGAGTAGCCAGTCCGGATCGGAGTAAAATTCTATGAACGTCAACACAACATTAAACAACAAAGGCAGCAAAGCGGATCTGATTGCGATGGACGGCATCAACCTCCTGGAAGGGGACAGCAAGGATCGTCAATTTGTAACGGCCCTTGCCCGTGGGCTCGAAGTGCTGCGGTGCTTCAAACCAAGAGACCGTCATCTGGGCAATCAAGATATTGCAGAGCGCACCGGGCTACCGAAACCGACCGTTTCCCGTCTGACTTACACACTGACCCGCATGGGCTACCTTTACCACGATGAAAAGCTAGGCAAATACCAGCTCGGCACCGGAGTCCTCTCCCTGGGATTCTCGTTACTCACTAACATGGATGTTCTGAAGATCGCACGCCCCATGATGCAGGAACTGGCCAATTATTCTCATACCGCAGTTTCAGTCGGCACACGTGATCGTCTCGGCATGATCTACCTTGACGGGCGACACAGCACCGACGCCACTGTTTCCTTGCGCCGGGAGCCTGGTACCCGGGTGCCAATAGCCACAACAGCCATGGGTAGAGCACTGCTTTGTGGTCTGCCAGAAAATGAGCGAGAACAACTGATGAACAACATCCGTCAACGAGACCTCGACAATTGGCCAAAGCACAAGGCCGGCATCGAACAATCTTTGCGCGATTATCACGAGCGTGGCTTCTGTCTGTCGATCGGTGATTGGCGTAGCGACGTCAACGCTATTGGCGTACCTATGCTGCCGATCGCCGGTTGTCGTCTGTTGACTTTCAACTGCGCGGCACCATCTTTCTTGCTACGCCAGCACATGCTCGAAGACGACATCGGTCCTCGACTAATTAATCTGGTCAGAACAATTGAATCGGAAGCTGCTCGGTATTGAAGCTTAACTTGGCAAATGACTAATGACACAACATATCCCGTTACCTAGCGGGAAACGAGAGTAAGCATGGCAAAGCAGGTCTATGTCGGACTTGACATGGGAGCATCACGCACCAAGGTGGCGGTTATCGACCGCCATGGAGCGATGATCGGCTATGCGGCCAAAAAATCCGGTGTAGATTTTGCCGCTACTGCAGCAGATTGCCTGGACACAGCTCTGGAACTGGCAGGCGTTAACCAGGAGACCATTGTCGATGCAGTCGCCACCGGCTACGGTCGCAACAACGTCGCCTTTATCACCGAAAAAAGTAAAACCGAAATCGGGTGTCATGCAAGAGGCTGCCACTACTGCTTCCCCGAAGCGATCACCATCCTCGACATCGGCGGCCAGGACAACAAGATTATCAAACTCGACGCCGAAGGGCGGCGCGACAGCTTTAAAATGAATCGTAAATGCGCCGCCGGAACCGGGGCCTTTCTCGAGGAAATGTCCAGCCGTCTTGACATCCCCCTTAACGAGATGAACAACCTGGCCCGGCAGGCAACGGAAACAATCAAGCTCGGCAGCTACTGCACAGTCTTTTCGGCTACCGAGGTTTTAGAGAACATACGTCACGGCAAACCGGTCGCCGACATCATCAAGGGAATCTTTTATTCTATGATCCAGAGGGTTCTGGAGATGGACTCCTTGACCGAAAAAGTGGTCTTGAGTGGCGGAGTGGTAGCCCACAATCCCTACCTGGTAGAGATGACCGCGAAACTGATCGGCCGGCCGGTACTGCTTCCGGAGTTCCCCCAGTTCACCGGCGCCCATGGCGCGGCCCTCTACGCTATGGATGCTGCAGCCGAGAAAGCCGCAAACAAAAAGGAAGAATAGAACAACAAAACATAAAGAGCTTGGAGTGATCATGGCACAAGACAAGCAATCGCAGAGGAAGAAGATCAAGGCAACCGGACAGATGATGAAAATCATGTCCGACTACTTCTACGATCTGAATGACGCAGCAAAATCGACAGATCGCAAAGTCGCCTGGTGTACCAGTGTTGGCCCGGCGGAACTGCTAAGAGCGTTGGGTTTTGCCGTACACTTCCCGGAAAACCACGCTGCCATGCTCGGCGCGACGCGGATGGCCACCGAACTGATTCCCGAGGCCAACACCATCGGCTACTCACCCGATATCTGCTCTTACCTGACCGCCGACATCGGCGCTTACCTGAAAGGGGTCTCGCCCCTTGCCAAGGCCTACCCGGGCATTGAGGCTCCGCCTCGCCCCGATATTCTGGTCTACAACACCAACCAATGTCGTGACGTTCAGGACTGGTTCACTTGGTACGCAAAAGAGCTGAAGGTTCCATGCATCGGCATTACTTCACCGAAAAACTTTGACGAAGTCACTGATATCCTGATCGACGACGTCACTCGACAAATTGAGGCACTAATCCCGTCTCTGGAGGAGGTTGCCGGAGACAAACTTGACATGCAGCGTCTGCGAGAAACAGTTGCTCTCTCTCGTGAATGCACCGAACTTTGGCGGCAGGTTCTTGAGACTGCGGCCGCCTCCCCTGCCCCCCTTACCTTCTTTGACGGCACCATCCACATGGGCCCGGCAGTGGTTTTACGCGGCACCCCCCAGGCTGTCGACTATTATCGGCAGCTGCTCGGTGAGCTCAAGCAGCGAATGGCCGACAAAATAGGTGCGGTAGACAATGAGAAACACCGCATCTACTGGGAAGGAATGCCGGTATGGGGTCGCTTGCGCCAACACTCCGAGCTGTTTACCGAATTGCAATCGAGCGTCCTGGTTTCCACCTATTGCAGCAGCTGGATCTTCCCCGACTTCGACGCCAACGACCCGATCCGCAGCATGGCTAAAGCTTATCTTGGTCTTTTTATCGTCCGTTCCGACACTTACAAAGAAGTCTACATCAAAGGGATGCTAGAGAAATTCCATATTGACGGCATCATCTACCATGACGCTAAAACCTGCCCCTGCAACTCCAACAGCCGTTACGGCATGCCGCAGCGACTGGAGCAGGAGACTGGTATTCCCAGCCTGATTATTTCTGGCGATCTCAACGATCTACGCTGCATTTCCGACGAGCAGACCCGAACCAATATAGAAGCATTTATCGAGCAATTGGAGGAGAGAAGATAAGATGTTAGATGCCTTATTCAAACCTAAAGCGGTTGCCCTGGTTGGCGCTTCCACCAAAGAACTATCCATCGGCAACGTCATTATCAGAAACCTCCAGACCTATGGCTACAAGGGGGAGATTTACCCCGTCAATGCCAAGGCCGATGAAGTGTGCGGGCTCAAATCCTACGCGACGATTGCGGACATTCCCGGCGAGGTCGACTTGGCGCACATCATCATCCCCAGCCAGTTTGTTCCCCAAGCAATTGAGGAATGTGGTCAAAAAGGGGTCAAGGCAGTCATTATCAACTCAGCTGGCTTCAGTGAAATGGGCGAGGAAGGTGAAAGACTGCAGGAAGAGTTTTTGGCCAACGCGCGCAAATACGGCATTCGACTGTTCGGACCCAACTGTCAGGGCATTATCAATTCCGACCCGGAGTTGAACGCCTACTGCAACTTCACCTTTACCTTCCCCAAACCGGGCAGCATCTCGGTAGTGGCTTTAAGTGGCGGTGTCGGTGCGCTGATCATGCAGGTTTTGGACGATCTTGATATCGGTCAACGGCTCTACGCCTCTAACGGCAATGCCTGCGACGTGTCAATCCCGGAGATCATTGAATATTACGGTGAGGATGAGGGCACCAAGGCGATTATTCTGTATACAGAGGGTTTCGACAAACCGCGCGACTTCCTTGAGGTGACTCGCCAGGTAGTAAAACAAAAACCGGTTCTGGCCATGAAAGCAGGCCGGACAGAAGAAGGCGCCAAAGCAGCCTCCTCTCACACTGGATCGCTTGCCGGAGTTGATATCGCCACCGAGCTGATCTTTGAAAAAATCGGTGTTCTGCCTTTCAAGGACGAGGGGGAGATGGTTCGTGCCGCGATGGCTTTTTCCAGCCAGCCGATCCCGAAGGGAAACCGGGTTGGCATTATCACCAACACTGGAGGTCCGGCGGTAATCGCTACCGATGTACTCGTCGACTTCAAGCTTGAGGTACCAAAGCTCTCTGAAATATCTATCGAGCGCCTGAGGGAAACCCAGTTCCCTCAAGCAGCACTGGAGAACCCTATCGATGTGGTCGCCACGGCTGGCGGGCCACAATTCCGGGCGGCCCTCGACGTCTTGATGGATGATGATCAAATTGACTGTATCTACATCAACTTCGTCACGGCCCCCTTCACAGACACCGATGCCGTTGCTCGAGAGATTGTTGAGGTCAACCGACAGCGTCGCAAACCACTGGTCTGCAACTTTATGACAAATATCAAGTTGGAGCGCTACCAGAGAACCATGGCGATCCTCAAAGAGGGCGAAGTGCCATTTTACGCCAACCCAGGTGACGCCGCCCGGGCACTGGGCGCGTTGGTAGAGTACGGACGGATCCAGCAACGCGACATCGGACAACCGCAGATTTTTAGTGGTGTTGACGCAGAGCGCGCCAGAAAAATTATCGAGCGGGCCAAACAGGCTGGTCGAGAAGTTCTTTCAGCAATTGAGGTCTACGGTATCTTTGAAGCCTACGACCTCCCTGTCGCCCCCTGGCGGGTCGTAAACAATGCAGAGGACGCTGCCGCCGCAGCTGAAGAGATCGGCTATCCGGTGGTTGTAAAAGTCGACTGCGCTGAGATAGACCACAAAAGCGACATGGGCGGAGTCGCCATCAACCTCAAGAATGCAGCGGCGGTTCGAGACACTGTCGATGAAATACAGGGACGGCTTGGGCACTTCGGTGAACTCGGTTTCCTGGTGCAGAAATTCCTTCCGGGCGGGCGTGAGCTGATCATCGGCGCCAGCGCTGAGCGAGAACTCGGCCATCTGGTTATGTTCGGTCTGGGCGGTATCTATGTCGAGGTTCTCAAAGACGTGATTTTCAAGATCGCCCCGGTAACCAAGGTGGAGGCAGAAGAAATGCTGGCCGGGATCAAGACCTCTGTGCTGCTTGACGGTGTACGAGGTGAATCTGGAATCAACAAGCAGGCCGTGATTGAACTGATTCAGCGCGTCTCTCAGCTCCTCGGTGATCTGCCGACTATTCAGGAGATGGATCTGAACCCGATCATGGCATTCGCCGACAAGGTTTATGCAGTGGATGGCAGAATCAGAATCCAGCGTGGAGACTAGGAGATGAAGTCGATGCTTTTAACGAGGAATGAGGACGTGACAAATTGGCAGCGGAGTTTTCTGAATCGTGCCACAACTCCGGATGAGGCCGTCAAAGCAATCAAGTCCGGGGATCGGGTTTTTCTGACCGGGAATGCTTCAGTGCCCCTTCCTTTGCTCGACGCCCTGGTCAGAAGAGCCCCGGAACTACGTGACGTTGAAATTTGTCACCCGCTGACGATCTGCCCTGCTGACTATGTCTCCCCGGAGATGGAAGGGCACCTGCGCGTCAATTCCATGTTTATCAGCGCCAATGTACGTAAAGCAGTCAACCAAGGACGAGCGGACTTCACTCCGGTGATGCTCTCCGAATTCCCCCTGCTCTTCAAAAATGGGCACCTTCCCATCGACGTTGCGTTGATTCATGTATCACCTCCAGATGAAAACGGATTCTGCTCCATGGGTGCAGAATCCGGTCTCACTATTTCGGCCGCCGAAGTCGCCAAGGTTGTCATCGCACAGGTGAACGATCAGATGCCGCGCACCATGGGTGATACAGCTATGCACATCGACAAGATGCATTATGTCGTGCCAAGCGATACACCTCTGTTTGAAATGCCAATGGGAGATGATGCAGATCAGGAAGTTGTCGAAAACATAGCGGCACATATCGCCGAGTTGATCCCTGACGGGGCGACCATGCAGTTAGGAATTGGGGCACTTCCCAACGCTGTCCTGAAATTTCTATTTGAAAAAAAAGACCTCGGCATTCATTCCGAACTGATCTCAGACGGAGTCATCGACCTTGTCGAAGCTGGTGTCGTGAACGGCTCTTGCAAAAGCTTACACCGCGGCAAAATCACCTGCGGCTTCCTGCTCGGCACAAAACGTCTCTATGAGTGGGTGGACAACAACCCCATGGTCGAACTGCACCGTACAGAATATGTTAACGACCCATTTGTGGTAGCGCAGAACGACCGAATGGTTGCGATTAACTCCGCTATAGAAGTCGATTTCACCGGCCAGGTTTGCGCCGACAGTATCGGCACGAAGATGCATTCGGCGGTTGGCGGGCAGTTGGACTTCATCTACGGGGCGTCACGTTCCAAAGGCGGCGTACCGATTATTGCCCTGCCGAGCACCTCCCAACTGCGTGATGGCACCGTGGTCAGCAAAATTGTACCTATGCTTAAACATGGTGCGGGTGTGGTCACCAGCCGCAACCATGTTCACTATGTGGTTACCGAATTCGGCGTTGCTAACCTTTACGGCAAAACCGTCCGAGAGCGGACCCAGGCGCTTATCAATATTGCCCATCCGCAGTTCAGTGCAGAGATCACCGAGAAAGCGAAAGAGCTGAACTACCTGTAAAAAACGGGAAGATGTGCAATCAAAAGAGATTTTTTTAAAATACAAACGGCTACAATATGCGAGGTGAATGATGGTCTGGAATAAGGAAGAAGCAAACAGTCGCAGTGAGATGCAGGCGCTCCAGCTTGGGCGATTGCAGAAAACAGTCAGCTACGTCTATGAGAAGAATCCTCAATATCGGAAGAAACTTGACGAGCTGTCAATAAAGCCGCGTGACATCAGGTCGTTAGACGACATCCGCAGACTTCCATTTACAACCAAACAGGACATCCGCGAGAATTATCCGTTCAAACTCTTCACGGCCCCCCAGCAGGAGATCGTAGAATACCATGCCACCTCTGGAACCACCGGCAAACCGGTCGTTGTCGGCTATACCCGGCAGGATCTGGAAAGTTGGAAAGAGGTTATGGCGCGGGCCTTTACCGCCGCAGGCATCACCAACAAGGATGTGGTGCAGAACATTTATGGTTATGGCTTGTTTACCGGCGGCTTGGGTGCTCATTATGGGGCGATCCGGGTTGGTGCAGCAGTGATTCCGATCTCTGGCGGCAATACCCAGAGGCAACTGATGCTGATGGAAGACTTCGGCAGCACCGTGCTCACTTCCACCCCCTCGTTCCTGATGCACCTGTACGAAGCTGGCGAGGAGCAGGGCATCGACTTTCACAAACTCAATCTCCGCGTCGGCGTGCTCGGCGCCGAGCCTTGGAGCGAGTCGATGCGCCACCAAATTCAGGATAAATTTGGCATTAAGGCCTGCGACATCTACGGGCTCTCCGAAATCATCGGACCCGGGGTTGCCTTCGAGTGCCTTGAGCTTCAGCATGGATTGCACATCAATGAAGATTATTTCTATCCTGAAATAATTGATCCGGAAACATGCGAGGTGCTTCCCGAGGGCGAGCTGGGCGAGCTTGTTTTTACCACCATTGCGAATCAGGGGCAGCCGCTGCTGCGCTTCCGCACCCGCGACATCACCCGCCTCAGTTACGACGCCTGCATCTGCGGCCGCACCCTGGTCAAGATGGACCGTGTCTCCGGCCGCAGCGACGACATGTTGATTATCCGCGGTGTCAATGTCTTCCCATCGCAGATCGAAGCGATCATCCTCAAGCGCGAAGGGGTTTCTCCTCACTACATGGTCATCGTTGAACGCAAAGGCGCGATGGACTCATTGCGGGTCAAGATAGAGGTTACTGAGGATTTCATGATCAAAGCGGCGGCCGACATCCTCAAGGGGGATGAATTCGACATCCTCGAAGACGTCGCGACCGTACGCAGCAAAAAACGGAATCTGCAACAGGACATCAAAGACGTTATCGGCATCACAGTCGTGGTCGATCTGGTACCGCCAGGCAGCATTGCTCGCAGCGAAGGAAAGGCCAAGCGGATAGAGGATCGTCGGCCCGAATAAGCTATTCCATGACGTGACACTTAATATGGCTTCTTCAAGTCAGCCAGTCAACAAGGGAAGGTTTTTATGAAAAAAATAATTTCCGGCAATGAAGCCATCGCATTAGGTTTCAGAGATTTCGGTGGGGTATTCGCCTCCGGCTACCCGGGCACCCCCAGTACAGAAACCCTTGAAGAGGTCGCCCGACTTGGTGATGTCTACTGCGAATGGGCTCCGAATGAAAAAGTTGCCCTGGAGTCGGCGATCGGCGGCTCTATCGCTGGCGGACGTTCCCTCTCGACCATGAAACATGTCGGGGTCAATGTCGCCGCAGATGCCTTGTTGACTTTGACCTACACCGGCGTCAACGCCGGGTTAATTCTGATGGTCTCGGACGACCCAGGTATGCACTCCTCACAAAATGAGCAGGACAGCCGAAACTATGCCAAGTTTGCCAAGGTACCGATGCTAGATCCAGCCGATTCTCAGGAAGCCTATGAGATGGTCCGGGCAGGTTTCGAAATTTCCGAGCAATTCGACACGCCGCTGATGCTGCGCACCACCACACGGATCTCGCACGCCAAAGGGTTGGTCATTCCGCAGGAGAAGATTGCCCCACAGATTGGCGAATGGGTCAAGGATGTCCCCAAATATGTAATGCTCCCCAACTTCGGCAAGATCAAACATGTCGAAGTCGAAGAGCGCCTTCTCAAATTGCAGGAATACGCCGAGACGACCCCACTAAACCGTATCGAGATGCGTGACTCAGATCTGGGCATCATCACCTCGGGAGTTTCTTACCAGCACGTCCGTGAAGCCTACCCGAATGCATCAGTCCTGAAATTGGGAATGTCCCACCCTCTTCCGGAAAACAAGATTCGCGACTTCGCCGGCAGTGTCAAACGTCTGGTCGTAGTCGAAGAGATGGACGCGATCTTCGAAGAGCAGATTCGTGCCATGGGCATTAAGGTCGACATCGGCAAGAACAAGCTACCCCTCTGTGGAGAGATTAATGCTGATATCCTTCGTGTGGCGCTCGATGGTACCAAAGCCGAGACAGCCTCTCCAGTAGAAGGGCTGCCTCAACGTCCACCAGTTTTTTGCCCCAGCTGTGCACACCGCGGTCTTTTTACCATTCTAAGCAAATTAAAAACTTTCGTCTCAGGGGATATCGGATGTTACACCCTGGGCGCTCTGCCGCCTATGAATGCCATGCATTCTGTGATCGACATGGGGGCAAGTATCAGTGCCGCCCACGGCATGGCCAAGGTCAATGCGATTGCCGGGCGCGATGAAAAACCTGTGGCCGTAATCGGCGACTCTACCTTCTTCCACTCGGGAATGACCGGTTTGATGAGCATGGCCTACAATGGCGGCAACGCGCTGGTCATCATCATGGATAACCGTACAACCGGCATGACTGGTGGTCAGGAGAACCCGGGTACGGGCGAAACACTGCAGGGCGTTCCCGCACGCCAGGTCGAAATGGTTCCGCTAGTCAAGGCACTTGGCATCGACAATGTTGCAGAACTCAACACCTACGACCTCAAAGAAACTGAAGCTGCGATAAAGAAAGGGCTTGAGGCTCCAGGGCCTTACGTATTGATCGACAAGAACCCCTGCATCCTGCGCTACAAGATTCGCAAACCGGCTATGTCCGTTGAAGAAGAAAAGTGCACCGGATGCCGAGCCTGTCTCAAGGTGGCTTGCATGGCCCTGGGTCTGACCGCTTCAGGTGAAAAACAGAAGGTTCGAGTCGATCCCAACGTCTGCAACGGCTGCGGTGTTTGTAAGCAGATGTGTAAATTTGACGCAATGCACGAGATCGAGGGAGATAACAATGCAAATCTTTAATATCGTCATAGCCGGAGTCGGTGGCCAGGGCGTTCTTATGGCCTCCAAGGTTCTCGCCGAAGGTGCACTAGCCAGCGGCATGGATGTGAAGCAGAACGAAGTTCACGGTATGGCCCAGCGCGGCGGTAGCGTCATCAGCTTTGTGCGTATCGGCGAACAGGTCAACTCACCAGTAGTCATGCCCGGGAGTGCCGACCTGTTGATTTCCTTCGAACCACTTGAAGCTTTGCGCTACATCCATTTCCTCAAGCCCGAAGGCCGTCTGGTCTACAATAAGATCTCAATCAATCCCAGCACAGTGGCTGCCGGGCTGGCAATTTATCCGCAAGACGTGGAAGAACAAATTGCGGCAGCCTGTACTGAAGCACACGGCATTGACGCCCTGTCGATTGCGCGGCAGGCAGGCAACGGCAAGGCGGTCAACATGGTCATGGTGGGCACAGTGATGAAATATCTTCCTCTCAAGGAAGAGATCATCACCGAGGTTGTTAAACAAATCTCCAAAGGGAAAGGGGTCGATGTCAACATGAGGGCATTGGCCGGCGGCGCAGCAGCGTAATTTTTTGATGCATGAATAGACCAACAGATTAAAAACACAAGCGAAAAGCAAAGATGCAAAAGTAGAAAGTCAGACGCAAAGTTTTTTTACAATAAAGCCTGTTTTCCTTTGCGTTTTTCCCGGCTTTTCATTGCGTCTTGAGTGAGCGCAGCGAAAGAGCGTTAATCTTTAGTTCGGTTCACATTGTCGTTATACCGAAGCAAAGGAAGTTCATCATGAAACAGACATTGAAGCAGATATCGATATTCCTTGAAAATTCACCGGGTCGTTTATATGAAGCAACCCAGGCTCTGGGCGATGCAAACCTCAACCTGAGATCTTTGTCAATTTGCGATGTTTCTGGTTTTGGAGTGCTAAGGATTCTGATTAACGATGTCGCCAAAGCACGCAGCGTAATTATGGAAAAGCAGTTCCCGGCCCGCGTGGACGAGGTGGTTGCCGCCGAGATCAGCGACACCCCGGGCAGCCTGGCAAAAGCCCTCAAGGTGCTGATGCAAAACAAAGTCAACGTTGACTACATGTACGCTTTGGCGGGGACCTCTTCAGGGAAAGCCGTCATGGTTTTCAGCTTTAGCGACAACGACCTGGCCATAGAATTGCTGCTTGAAAACAATATAAAAATCCTCGATGCCAAAGCTTTCGGGATTCTCTAAGAACAGTATAGCCTCTGCCTGAAGTCTGGGCTGACCACTCATGGAGGTGGTAAATGATGAGTGCAACGAACTACCGTCCGAAAAAATTTGCTGTCATCGGCGCAGGGCCTGTTGGAGGAATTGTTGCAGCATTTCTCGCCAAGGCTGGGTACGAAGTCACTCTTTGTGACATTGTCCCGGGACTTCTTGCTCCAGCTCTGGATCCAGGAATTCTCCTTGAGGGTGCAGATGACTTTCAGGCCAAGGTAACTCGCACAACAACGAGGATTGAGGATCTTCTCATCGATCCCCCTGATGTCATCTTCATCACCGTAAAAGCAACGGCTCTCCCCCTGATTGCCTCAGCCCTGGAGGGCTTTGCCGCCGAAGGCCGCTATGTAATCAGCTGGCAAAATGGCATCGATACTGAATTGGAACTGGCCCAACACCTTGGCAACAAGACCGTTATGCGCGGAGTCGTCAACTTTGGCTGTGTGCCTTTAAGCCCAGGGCACATCCGCTTGGCTTTTCATCATCGCCCACATTATCTGCAGGAACTCGATCCGGAATCAAAGGAAGCAGCCATCGGCATCTGCCAAGTTCTGACTGAGTGCGGTCTTGATACCGAGCACACCGATCAACTCACTGACAGGGTCTGGCGAAAGACGGTTCTCAACGCCTGCATGAATCCGATATGTGCCGTAACCGGCATGACTATGGTAGAAATCATCAATGACCCAATCACGTTCAACCTGGTTGATGCTCTGATCAAGGAGGGGATTGCCGTTGCTCGAACCAATGAATTTTCTCTCGGTTCAAACTATTATCCTTACGCCATCAACTACATCAAAAATGCCGGCGCACACAAACCCTCAATGCTTCAGGATATCGAGGCAAGCCGTCGCACTGAAGTTGATTACATCAATGGCAAAATCATCAAATATGGCCTACAGGCAGGCATTCCGACCCCCTACAACAATATGATCAGAGGGCTGGTCAAGGCACTTGAACCGAAGTAAACAAAACGTTCTCAAAGAATTAATTCTGAGCAAGGAAAATTGCCATGAAGTTAAAACAATTATCGATTCCTCTCGAAAACTCCCCAGGTCGATTACACGATGTTACTAAGGCACTGGGTGATGCAGGTATCAATCTTAGAGCTCACTGTATCTGCGATTCAACCCACGACTTCGGCGTACTGCGGATTCTGGTCTCTGATCTTGCCAGTGCTCGTGGTGTCATCATGGAAAGATATATCCCGGCACGTGTCGACGACGTCGTTGCCGTTGAAATTGAAGATACCCCAGGTAGCCTTGCCCGGATTCTTAACTTGTTTCTTGGGACCAAAGTCAACGTTGAGTACATGTATGCCGTCGCTGGCGCGAAACTGGAAAAAGCGGTCATGGTTTTTCATTTCAGCGCCATTGATCAGGCCATCGAAATTCTGGAGAAAAATGGCGCAAACCTTCTTGATGCTGAATCGTTCGGCATTCTGGTTGATCAAGGATAAGCCAAGATTGCTCTTCTGAAGAAGGTTTTTCCAAAGATTCAAGTCGTTAGGGAGTCTGTTATGCAGGAAAGAAGCAACTACAGTCCAAAGAAATTTGCCGTCGTCGGTGCCGGACCTGTCGGTTGCATCGTTGCCGCGTTCCTTTCCCGGGGAGGCTACGAAGTCACTCTCTGCGATGTCCAAACGAGCCTTCTTGTACCGGCCCAGGATTCAGGGATCATCCTTTCAGGAACGGATAACTTTCATGCCAAGGTGGCGAAAACCAAGACCCGGATTGATGAGCTTGCCGAGGACCCTCCCGATGTCGTAATCGTCACGGCAAAAGCGACAGCTCTGCCTATAATTACATCAGCCCTGGAAGGCTTTATTAACGAAGGTCGCTATGTTGTCAGTTGGCAGAACGGTATCGACACCGAGCTCGTCCTGGCCGAGCGGCTTGGGGAAAAACAGGTAATGCGCGCGGTAGTCAACTACGGTTGCATTCTCGAAGCACCGGCAAAGGTGAAGATGGTATTCCACCATCGTCCCCATTACCTGCAAGAGTTGCATGCAGACTCAAAAGAAGCCGCAGTGGGAATTTGTCGTGTTCTGTCCGAGTGCGGCCTTGATACGGGCCACACCAACCAGATCCGCAATATGGTCTGGAGCAAGACAGTCAATAACTCCTGCATGAATGCGGTCTGCGCCGTTACCGGCAAGACCATGTTCGAAGTCATCAACGACCCGATTGTCTCTGGCCTGGTCAACGCTTTATTGAAAGAAGGGGTTAAGGTGGCCCGGGCCAATGAGCTGATGCTGGGGCCGGATTACTACCTCGATTGCCTCTCCTACATCAAGGATGCAGGACACCACAAACCGTCCATGTTGCAGGATATTGAAGCAAAGCGGCAAACTGAAATAGATTATATCAACGGCAAGATTATTGAATATGGAGAACGAGCGGGGGTGCTGACGCCCTACAACAAGACTTTGCACAGCTTGGTCAAGGCGCTTGAAACCTAGATTCGCTGTATCCTTAAGCTATAGCAGGACTTGTCTGCTAGCCAGTGAAACAATTTTCGTGGTTCGTGTACCTAGCCTCCACGATTAATAGAACATTATTATACTTACCGTAACCTAACAAGGCAGTGGGTATAGAAGTAAATGTTTTTAATGGTTAAACTGGTTATAACGTTGTTATTTTTTAACTAAAGACTTTCTTGACCGGCAAGTTTTGCAACGTTATTCTGTGTTGGTTCAATTCGTTGGCGTTCGCTTCATTGAAAACGAAAAAATTCGCGTCAAATGGATGGCGCAGGTTAACCCCCTACTAGGAGGTATGAAATGAAGAAGATCCTTGTCGTGTTTCCCGTGCTTGCCCTGCTGATTGTCAGTTTGCTGACCAGCCCCCTGCTTGCGGCCGAGAAGAAAAAAGATCCGCTTGCAAACTGGAAGACCAAGTTCGACTTTTCGAAGGCCGAGTACACTTACATCTTGTCGAACATTTCTCATCCTGTTATCCAAGGGGTTGCGAACGGTTACAACTTTCGCGACGCTCTCTGGGAAAAATCTAACGGTCGTATCTATGTAGACTACCGCCCTTTGGCCCAACTTGGCGGTGAGAAGGACGTCATAGCCAAGCTGAGGATTGGCGCGGTTCAGGGGATGCTGTCTTCTTCAGTTGCCTCGGCCAATATTGCCGACAAACTTGGCATCGTCAACCTGCCTTATGTAGTCGACACCTATGACAAGCTCGACCAGTTCCGCAGCGATCCGGAACTCTGGGGCCCATATAGCAACTCCGCGCAGTCCGCCGGTCTGATGGTTGCTGACATCGTCAATTACGGCCAATACGGCTGGGCCACCACAACTCCGGTGCGCACCATTGAAGAAGCAAAAACTGTTAACTTCCGCATCGCTGAAGCTCCTGTCAACATCGATGTTTACAATGCATGGGAAACCAAGTTTACCGTCATGCCTTGGCCAGACGTTCCACAGGCACTGCAGACCGGTGTCATCAACGGTCTCGACCATACGGCGATCGTCTGCAATATCACCAAAAAGTTCACCATCGCCAAATACTTCACCGAACTCAACTATGCCCAAGGCCTTTTCGTCCACCTGGTCAACAAGCGCTGGTTCAACAAACTGCCGGCAGACCTGCAAAAAGTCTTCATTGAAGTTCTCGAAGAGGAAAGCGTAAAAACCCGCGCGCTGACCAGAGAGCAGCATGATGCACAGATCGCCAAGGCCAAGGAAGCCGGTGTAGAATTCATCCAGATCTCAGACGCCGACAAGGCCACCCTTGTAAAGATGGCAGAGCCTGTTTATGCCTCCTGGGGAGAGAAAATAGGACTGGACTATCTGAACAAAGTCCGCGCCACGCTCAAGTAGTCATTAACCTTGGGTCTTTCCTGTTCTTTAATGGAGCCGGGGAGCTCTGCTCCCCGGCTTTTATTATTCTGGACAATATAGTGTTAAAAAAAACGGTTCGAAAAATTGATCGAGTATTCACCGCCTTCGAAGATTGGTCTCTTTTCCTTTCGGTCTGTATCGCCCTGACAGTCGCCATGGCCAATGTCCTGCTACGTAAATTGACCAATGATGTCAATCTCTATTGGTCTGACGAAGTTGTCCGCAAAACGATCTATTTCTCGACTTACGTCGGCTGCATTGTTGCCGTTCGTGGGCGTTCATTGATTCGAATCGATGCCTTACCGCAAATGATCCCCGGTTTGAAAAAACCCCTGGCATTGTTTGCCCACGTGGTCACTCTGGTTTTTGCGGGAGCAATGGTCTACCTCGGCTGGACGATGACGGTCATGATGTATGAGGATCAATACGCACGAACCGCCAGCCTGCAGATTCCAGAATGGATTTTCTATGCAGTGTTGCCAGTGATGGGCGCCATGATGTTTTTTCGGACCCTGATTATCATGGTCGAAGACTTGAAGGAGGGGGCTGTCGGCTGAAGTGGGGGCCATATTGATCCCGCCTGAGTTATACGGACACTTATGGATACCAACTACCTGATCATCTTAGTGCTTCTCCTTGGACTGCTTGCCTCGACTGTGCCAGTCTTCATGGCGCTCTTCTTTACCGGATCTGTCGGCCTGGTCTTCATGATCGGCATCGACCCACAGATTGTTATTGAAGTCCTCTACCGCAGCATGGATAAATTTGCCCTGGTCGTGGTGCTCTTCTTTATCCTCTGCGGCAACATCATGACCACCGGCTCAATTGTACAAAAGCTGATCAAAACCGCCAATGTCCTGGTCGGCTTTTTGCCGGGTGGACTGGCAATGGCTGGCGTATTGGCCTGCGGCTTCTTCGGCGCTATTTCTGGGTCAACGGTCGCCACCGTGGTCGCGATCGGAGGCTTCATGATCCCGGCACTGATTGAAAATGGCTATGATGAAAAGTTTTCAGTCGGCATCATGACCACCGCTCCCAACCTAGGCATAATCATCCCTCCATCGATAGCGATGATTCTCTATGCCATGGTCAGCAACGACCCGATTGAAGCCCTGTTTCTGACCGGCTTTATCCCTGGGATAATGATCATGGCAGCGATGAGCTTGTACGCCTATTTTTATTGTAAGCGGAGAAACTACAAAACGCTGGATCGGCCGAGTTTCAAGGAAATAATCGCTGTTCTTAAAGAGAGTTTCTGGGCTCTTTGTCTCCCTCTGCTGATTTTCGGCGGGATCTACTCAGGAATGTTCACCGCCAACGAAGCGGCGGTAGTCGCTTGTTTCTATGCCTTCTTTGTTGAATTATTCATCCACAAAGACATGAAGATTAAGGATGTCAAGCAGGTCATCGTCAGCTCATCTGTCACCTCGGCAACCTTATTGATAATCGTTGCTGGGGCTTCGGTGTTTGGCGAATACCTCACCTTTGAACAGTTACCGGACAAAATCGCCAATGCCGTAGTCAGCCAGATATCATCTCCGTGGGTTTTCCTGCTGGCAGTCAACATTATGTTGCTGATAGTCGGCATGTTTATGGATATCATTTCTGCAACTCTGATACTGACCCCGATATTCTTGCCGCTGCTTTCCTCGTTCGGTATTGACACGATGCATTTCGGTCTGCTGATGACGATAAATTTGGGGATCGGTTACTGCACTCCACCTCTAGGTGTCAGTCTCTACATCTCTGGAGCTGCGGTTGACCGCAATTTGGTTTACGTTTCCAAGGCGGTTATGCCATTTATCTTAATTCAGATCGCGATCCTGTTGATCCTGACCTACTGGGCTGACCTTGTCCTTTTCTTACCGCGCTTGGTTTACGGCTGATTGCTACACCACCGAGGATTAAGGAGTTTGGTATGACCCCAAGAGTATTGATTCCTATCGACGAATCGCAAACAGCACAAAAGACGATTCAAGCCGTCATTGCCAACCAGGAACTGGTACCGCGAGAAATTTTGCTTGTCCATGTTGTTGATGTCCACTTGGTCCAGCGCCTCGTCCCTGATATCCAGAAAAACATGGTCTACGATGCTGCTAAAAAATCGGGCAAACGCATACTTGAAAAACTTGCCAAGCCTCTTCAGGATGCCGGCTTTGAACCGACCTTACTCCTCGAGTTGGGCACCCCTGGCATAGAGATCCAGAAAGTTGTCGAGGAGCAGAACGTTCAACTGGTTATCATCGGTCGTCATCCCGGCGGCGGCGGACTCCGTGACATCATGTTCGGATCTGTGGCAAAATACATAATTGATGCAGTCAAGTGCCCTGTCCTGCTCTTCTAAACTCCACAAGCAAAGGTTCGGTATTTCATGAATGTACAGTTTCTGCAAAGTGCTGATTTCATCGACAGCGCTGCTGTCAATATAAGGACTTTTGCGGAAGAAACGGTCCGTGACCTTCGGTCACAGCACGAAAAAGCCATCGCTCTTTATTACCGGGTGCGTGATGACATTCGTTATACTCCCTACCTTGACTTTAGCGACCCGGAGATGTATCGAGCCAGCAGTGTATTACGCAGTGGTTACGGCTTTTGCATTTCCAAGGCCTCACTTCTGGCGGCCTGCGGTCGGGCACTGGGAATTCCATCACGGATTGGCTTTGCCGACGTCAACAACCATCTCAACACCCCCCGTTTACGTGAAATGAATGGTGGCGACTTGATGCGCTGGCACGCTTTCACAGAATTCTATCTGCAGGGGATATGGGTCAAATCAACCCCGGCTTTCAATCTCGAGCTCTGCACCAGGTTTCGCGTCAAGCCATTGGAATTCAACGGTCGGGATGATTCGATCTTCCACCCTTTCGATGCGGACCAGCGCAAGCACATGGAATACGTCTATGAGCGCGGTTCCTTTGCCGATGTCCCCTTTGCAGCCATTACAGCCACTTATAAGAAGTACAGTCCCAAGCTACTAGACAATAACAGTGAAGGCGATTTCGGTGCCGATGCGCAGTTCACATAGATTACGAGGAGCCCATGGATATCAGGCAGCGGGTTAAGCGGCTATTAAGCCGGATGCACAAAACTCCCCAGTATCCAAGCCAGGGTGCAGTGCTCTTTGTCGATCTCGAACAACGCAGCTGCCAGCGCGGCTACATGCCACTTAATGCGGTCCAGCACTTTCTGGCTGGCCGCGGTGGCAACATGTACCTGCTCTACAATCTGCTTCAGGATGGAAAACAAGCTCTTGATCCCGAGGTGCCATTAATCTTCGGCGCCGGACTCCTGACTAGCTACATGCCAGGAGCGACCCGTGGCAACGTCTCCAGTCTCTCTCCAGAGAGTCGTGCGATTCTCGACAGCAACGCCGGTGACTATTTCCCCACCTATCTGAAACGCAACGGCTATGACCACCTGGTCCTCTACGGCCGCAACCCGGAGTGGACACTGCTCAAGATCCAGAAGGAGACAATCAGCTTTATCGATGCCACACCTTATCGAGGCATGGACAACATTGATTTAACAGCGGCAATTGAAAGTGATTTCAACTGTTCTGAACGCAAAGACATGGCAATGGCACGGATCAGCAGTGCCGGGGAGAATCAGGTCCTGTGCAGCGGCATCATGGCGGGAGAGAAGTCGATCTGGGCTCGCGGTGGAGGTGGCGCCAAGATGGGAGCCCTGCACCTGAAAGCGATCCTCATCCAGGGCAAACTTCCGGACTTTGATCTTTCAGACACCTTCAAACAGCACAACCGAGACATTGGCAAAAAGATCCTCGCCGCGAGTGTGGTCCAGAATGCCCTGAAAAAGGTCGGCACCCCCTTTCTTTACAAGCCGAGCCGGGTTCTCGGCGCCATGGGCACAAAGAATAATCAGGAAACCACCTGGCACGATAGTCTCGACGCGGACAACTTCGATCCTTATCGTCCTGGGATGAGCCGCTGTTACCAGTGCCCGGTCGGTTGCAGGGCCAACAACGACATGCTTCCGGGCGGCAAAGGTGGCTGGGGTACCAGCGCCCTGACAGGTCTGAATGGCAACGCAAGTTATGATAAAGAGCAGAGTGCCCTTGAGCATTATAAACAGCGCACCTACAACGGTATTAACAACGACGGCCATTTCGACAAGTACGACAAGGGAGAAGGTCCTGAGTACATTATCGTCGGCAAATTCGGCCCCAACATCGGCATCAAAGAGCCAGAAAAGGTCCTGCGCCTGAACAACATCCTCAATGATCTGGCCCTCGACGCCTCAAGCACCGGCAGCGCTATCGCCTGGGCCATGGAACTATACCAGCGCGGCATCATCGACCAAGAGACCACTGGTGGGCTCGAGCTGACCTGGGGGAACTATCCGATCATCGAGCAACTGCTGTTTATGACTGCAAAGCGCCAAGGCTTTGGCGAAACTATCGCCGTTTCCAGCCGTGCTGTCGAACAGGGCAAATACCCATCGGAAGCATTAAACTACTGTATGGCATCCAAAAACTTGTTCCAATCAGATCCGCACGACTCTCGCATCCTCAAGGCTTTTGCCCTGGGGCTGGCAGTCGCCACCCGCGGCATGGACCACCTGCGTAATCGGGCCACTCTCGAGATCAACGCCCGCATCAATGATGATGCAGGCTTCAAGACCGCACTCTACGGCGGAGTGGTCTCCCCGGAGCCAACCTCTTACGCGGGTAAAGAGCACGCGGTACGCCGTTGCGAAAACACTTTTGCCGCCGGCGATGCGATCGGCATGTGCCGTTTCAACACCAAGCTGTTCAATTCGCCATCAACACCCGACTTGACCGACTTCGCTACCCAGATCAATGAACTGACACAGCTGAGCGTCAATGAAACCCAGTTAGATGAGGTCGGTCGCAACATTACCGGGCTGGAGAGAATGATCAACTTCCGCCTTGGTCTGCGGCGGGAGGATGACACCCTGCCCGCTCGCTGGTTCGATGAACCCATCAAGGTCGGTCCCTTCAAAGGTGAGAAAATCGACCGTGCTCAGTTTGCCGCCCTTAAAGATCGTTTCTACGACGTAACAGGTCTCAACTCGGCCGGCGTCCCCGCGCTCGATTGGCATGCTTCACTCTCTAAAGTCGTCACTGGCTACAGTATCAAGATCAAGTTTCCCTGTGCGTTTTCCGGCGCACCGGAAGGGTCGATTATTTTCGACGAGCAGGTCGAGCACCTCGGCGAACTGCGTCAACTTCTGCAACGAAGACTGCCCGAGGCATCGCGGATACTTGAAGACCCGAATCTCAATATCGTTCTCGATGGCGAAATGATTCTTTCCGGCGAAGAAAAAACCAGAATCCCAAACGGCAGCGAGATCTACCTGGTCTCCTATGTCTCAGGAGGATAGCCCCGTCAATGCGAGAAATCCGTGATTTTTTTGAAATCGACGGCGACAAGCTCGAATACCATCTCATAACACCTCGAAAGAGCAGAGACACAACCCTCGTATTCCTGCATGAGGGCCTGGGTTGCGTAGCGATGTGGAAAGACTTTCCGCGTCGCGTCGCTGAAGCAACGGGCTATCCGACACTGGCTTACAGCCGGGCGGGTTACGGTGGTTCGACACCCTGCCAGCGGCCAAGGCCCATCACCTTCATGCATGACGAGGGTTTGAAAGTGCTGCCAAAGGTTTTCGCCGCTGCGGGGATATCTCAGGCGATCCTGGTCGGGCACAGTGATGGGGCATCGATCGCCCTGATCAACGCCGGAAGCGATAACGATCATCGCCTTAGAGGCCTGGTGCTGATGGCTCCGCACGTCTTTGTCGAGGAGGAGTTGACCGTCAATAGCATCCGAAAGGCAAAATCGGCTTATCGGGCAACCGACCTCCGTCAACGCCTGGCTCGATACCACGGGGACAATGTCGACCATACTTTCCTGAGCTGGGTCGATACATGGCTCGATGAAAGTTTCCTTGCGTGGAACATTGAAGGGTTCCTACCAAGTATCAGTGTGCCGACCCTGCTGATCCAGGGCGACGAAGACAACTACGGCACACTCAGGCAAGTGGAAATAATCAATAAACACCTGCCGGGTGGAGCAGACATGTTCATCCTTCCTGGCTGTGGACATGCGCCTTTTCGTGAATATCCAAGCGAGACATTAAATGCGATTACTGACTTTCTGGAAAAACATCAGCTTTTACAGCCAGAGTAAAGCCATAGCAAAACGAGCCTCTTTCCATTTTAACTTTTTGGACCGACATTCTCGGCTACTGAGTCATTCTTCCGGAGAATACAAGTGCCGATGAGTCTGAATGTAAACAAGCGTAGACAAAGCACCAGGACAAACGTCACCATCCGACTCACTATCAAGTAGAGAACGCAGGATAAAGTCAGAGACTATGCCTCTTGCCGCGGATTCAGCAGGTTCTGTTTTCATGGCACGGCGTTTGCTAAATAGCTGGGATTAGAACATCTTTCGAATCATCATATGCGACTCATCGATTATAAGTCTGTCCTGCCATGAGGAGGTACAAGATGGAAAGCCCTGTTTACCAACCGACTAACCCGGTCCGTTTCGTGACTGCTACAAGCCTCTATGATGGCCACGACGTGTCGATCAACATCATGCGCCGGATCATACAGGCTTCAGGCGCAGAGGTTATTCACCTCGGTCACAATCGCTCTGTCAGTGAGATCGTTGATGTTGCGATACAGGAAGACGCTCAAGGAATCGCCGTCAGCTCCTATCAAGGCGGCCATATGGAGTACTTCAAGTACATGTACGACCTGCTGCAGGAAAAGGGTGCGGGGCACGTGAGAATCTTTGGCGGCGGAGGTGGAGTTATCCTGCCAGAAGAGATCAAAGAACTTGAAGATTACGGTATCTGTAAAATCTTTTCTCCCGAAGACGGCCGGCGCATGGGCTTACAGGGTATGATTAACTACCAACTGGAACAGTGCGACTTCCTGCCTCCAAAACAACTCTCACACGACCTGAAGTCCCTGCCGCAACGTGACCCACAGGCCGTAGCAAGACTGATAACTGCTGCTGAACAGCTGGTCAGGCAGCCGGACGAAGAGTTGCAGTCTGTTCAAAAACAGGTCCGTGAACAGGCCGGACAAGTTCCCGTGTTGGGCATTACCGGTACCGGCGGCGCAGGCAAGAGTTCCCTGACGGATGAACTGGTGCGCCGGTTTCTGCGTGACTTCGACGACAAGACGATTGCCATCCTTTCCGTTGATCCAACGCGCAAACGGACTGGCGGAGCGTTGCTCGGCGACCGCATTCGCATGAATTCCATCGATACGCCAAGAGTGTTCATGCGTTCGCTGGCCACCCGCGACTCAAGCAGCGAGCTTTCGGTGGCAATCCGCGAAGCGCTCGACGTCCTCAAGGCGGCCGCTTACGACCTGATTATCGTCGAGACAAGCGGTATCGGCCAGGGCAACGCTGGCGTCGTTGAGATCTGTGATCTGTCACTCTACGTCATGACCAGCGAATTCGGCGCTCCGACCCAGCTCGAGAAGATCGACATGCTCGATTTCGCCGACATGGTTGCACTGAATAAGATGGAGAAGCGCGGCGCTGAAGACGCCCTGCGCAATGTCCGCAAGCAGTACCGGCGCAATCATCACTTGTTCGACGCTGATGACAATGACCTCCCTGTCTACGGCACCATTGCCAGCCAGTTCAACGACGTCGGCGTCAACCGACTATACCGTGCAATGATCGACAAGTTGAACGATAAGTGCGAACTCGGCTGGCAGTCTCAACTGGTCATCGGAGAAGGACAAAGTATCGCCCAACAAATCATCCCTCCGGAGCAGGTCAGTTACCTGGCCGAGATTACCCACACAGCGAAAGCATATCGCAAGCAGGTTCAGGAACAGACCGAGATCGGGCGGCAATTCTACCAACTTTCTGGCGCCCAGGCATTGCTGAACGAGAAATGCAACTGTCAGGTCGAAGAACTCGAAACCCTGAAGAATCAATCGGAAAATGCGCTGAGCGAGGAAAACCGTAAATTATTACAGAGCTGGCCAGAACTGAAGAAGGCTTATCGCGCTGAGGTTATGATCACCAAGGTGCGCGACAAAGAAATCCGCACCGAATTGACGACCACCACCCTCTCAGGGACGCGCATCCCCAAGGTCTGCCTTCCTGACTTTGCCGACTACGGTGAGATTATCCGCTGGTGTATGAAGGAGAATGCCCCTGGCTTTTTCCCTTATACGGCCGGGCTCTTTCCCTTCAAGCGGACCGCCGAA